>NZ_VOYW01000012.1:0-108757 GCF_013420085.1 Acinetobacter sp. YH12027 | reverse complement strand
ATAGTCTTTTTCAGATTCAATCAATAATTGAACCGCTCTTTCTCTGATTTCAGGGGTATATTTTAATTTGGTCATCGGAACATTCTCTCAGAATACTGAGTCTCCGACAAACCCGGTACGGTTCATTTCGTATAAGCTCTATTATGTTAAATAGTCCGAAGCGTATTCAGCATGATTCGGACTGGTTGCATTAAAATTAACATTTTTACAAAAAAATGTGGCTTGTATTACATTAATTTAATATAATTTATTGAATGTAAAGAATATCACTATTTAGTTGTACAGGTTTAGTGTGCTCTTTTCACATATATGCATTAACAATTCGATGTAAAAGGGTTCATAAATGAAAAAGGTTATTTCTTATGCTACGTTAGCAGTAATTGGGCTAATCGGTATTCAAGCCGCAAATGCTGCAACTACAACAGGTACATTAACTGTGAAAGCGACAGTTGCAAAAGGTTGTTCGGTAAATACCGATGCGTCTGGCACTGTAGCAAGTGCGGTGCTTGACTTTGGGACAATCACTTCTTTGACAGCCAATGTGGATGGTGACACTACTACTTCTTCTGGAACTTCTATCAAGGTATTATGTAACAAAGGTACAGATTATACAGTTGCATTTGGTGCTGGTAACAATGCTCTAAGTGGCGTACGTCGTATGGCGGGTGGTTCATCAGAATTTATTCCATACAATTTATATTTAATGTCAAATCGTGCAACTGCACTTGCAGTTGATGGCACGACAGCTTCAATTATAGGTGATGGTACTCCACAGACACTTGACGTTTATGGTCGTATCCCAGCAGGAAGTGTTTTACCAACTGCAGGTAATTATACAGATGCAGTGACATTGACGGTTACTTATTAACAGTTGCGTTGTATTAAGCTAGGTATTATTTGCTAGCTTAATATTTATTTAATGATAGGTTGATAATGAAAAGTATTTTTAGCTCATTACTGAAAATTTCTTTATGTATGCCAGTTTGTATTTATGCTGCATCGATTCGTTTATCGCCTATCGGTTTAGAACTCTTAGATACACAGTCGGCTACCACGCTAAATATTTATAATCAATCAACTGAAAGTAGTGATTTTCAGGTGCGCGCATTTGAATGGTCGCAAGTAGAAGGAAAAGATCAACTAATACCGACAGATGATATTGTCATTAGTCCACCAATATTTAAACTTGCTTCCGAAGGGTCTTATAATTTACGCGTTGTAAGATTGAATTCGGCACCTATTACAAATGAAAAGTCATATCGTATTATTGTGGATGAATTACCTAAGCCGGCAGATAGCCGTAAGGTAAGTCAAGGTGTAAATGTTTTACTTCGCTCTTCGATGCCACTTTTTGTAGTGAACAAAAATGCTTATTATGAAATTAAATGGAAAATTGAAAATAGTGAAAATCAATCATTTTTGATTTTAAATAATATTGGAACCAGACACGTTTTACTTAGTAGTCTCTCTATTATTGATAAAACTTCTAAAATGACCTATTTGATACCTGTCAACACACTGAATGGCTACATTTTACATAAGCAGACAAAAAGTTATGCGATTGCAAATAATTTTAAATTTCAAGCTAATCATGAATATAGCGTAACTTTAGTAGTAGATGGTAAAACCATCGTATTGTAAAAGGCATTTAATGCTATGAAATATAGGGTTCTAGCAGCATGTTTGATTTGTATACCATATACAACTGCTTATGCTATGTTAAGGGATGACACTCATGCTACGACTCCAATTATCCCTGATATTATCCCACAAAATATTACTAACAAAGAATCTAATATCAATTTGTTTTTGAATGTATCTGTTAATAGTGAAAATACAAGTGATTTAACAGCGGTTAAAAAAGATAATAATGGTAAATTATATATTTTAGCAAAGCATTTAAGAGCACTAAGAATAATATTAGATGAGAATATTTCTGATACACAATTAATTTGTTTAAATGATTATAAAAAAATTCAATTTAAATATGATGAAAGTAATCAGAATTTAGACTTAACTGTACCTCAAGAGATGCTTACTAGGTTTAGTCTGGATTTAGAAGGATCCAATGCGACTCCAAATCAGCTATTAAACTTAAAACCATTGAATGCAGCGATCATTAATTATAGTCTTTACAATACGATTAATGACGAACAGAATGTTTTTTCTGGATCTGCTGAAGCATTTTATAGCACTCGGCTAGGCAATTTCTATACAGGTGTTTTGTATAATGGTGATGATCTAAATGATTATAGCCATAATAAATTTGTACGGTTAGAATCGAAATGGCAATATATTAATCCGATAAAAATTAGACTTTATACCATTGGTGATTTTACATCAAACACTACTGACTGGGGTAACAGTGTGCGTTTAGGTGGTGCGCAATGGTCAAGTGCGTATGCTCAACGCTCAGACATTATTACTACAGCATTACCTCAATTCTCAGGATCAGCAGCACTACCATCAACGCTTGATTTATATGTTAATCAGCAAAAAGTATATTCTGGAATAGTGCCCTCTGGCCCATTCGATATTAAACAGTTACCTCTTATTTCTGGAAATGAGGTCACTTTAGTAACAACCGATGCTACAGGAAAGCAAAATTTAGTTAAAAAGGCATACTACTTTTCACCTAAAGTTTTAGCAAAAGGTGTTAATCAGTTTTCTGTAGATGTTGGTATGCCACGTTACAATTATGGTTCTTATTCGAATGATTATGATGATGGGGTGCTTTTTGGTTCGGGATCGATTCGTTACGGGATTAAACAATCGCTCACGTTAAGTGGTGGGATGGAAGCATCAACTGATGGATTGTCTAATGCAGGTATCGGTTTTGCACAAAACTTATGGGGTTTGGGCGTTGTAAATGCAGATTTTTCGTTGAGTAACTATAAAGATGAAAATGGTTATTTAAGTTCTATTGGGTTAGAAGGTCGGATTAATAAAGATATTTCATTTAATACAAGCTTTAGAAAAGTTTTTGATAATTATTATGACCTAGCACGTGTTTCAAAAGTTCGTTATGAAAATAGATATAATAAGAATGAAAAAGATGCAGAATACAATTTTTTAACATCAGGCGCTTTAGCTGATGAACTCTTTCGGGCGGGATTAAGCTATAATTTTTATAATGGTTATGGGGTTTATGCTGGTTATAATAAGATAAAATCACAAGAATCTCAATATAGCCTTTTATCTGCCAACTTCAATGCAAATCTTGGTAAAAACTGGAATTTATATGCATCGGTTTATAAAGATTTTAATGATGCTAAAAATTATGGTTCTTATATTGCTTTACGTTATACCCCATCATTTAAGTTTAATGCTATCACGAGCATGTCGAGAGATGCAGATAATACTACAAGTTACCGCCAAGAATTTAATGGCTTATCAGGCCCAGAAATTGGCTCATTAGGTTGGGGTGGCTATGTTGAGCACAATGAAAGAAGTTCGAATAACAATGCTTCAGCATATGTAAATTATCGGGCTCGACCTGCCTATCTCACAGCTAGTTATAGTCGATATAATGATATAGATCAGGCTTCGTTATCTGCAACAGGTTCACTCGTTTTTGCTGCAGGAAGGGTTTTTGCTGCAAATGAAATTGGAGATGGTTATGCAGTTGTTACAAATGCAGGACCAAAAAGCCAAATCCTAAATGGTGGTGTTAATTTAGGTAAAACCGATCATCAAGGTCGTTTCTTAATTTCTAATTTACTACCTTACCAAACCCATCATATTTTCCTTGATCCAACCTATTTACCGTTGCAGTGGGAAGTGCCAAATACTGCACAGAAAGTAATTGTGGGGTATCGCCAAGGTGCACACATTGACTTTGATGCTCACCAAGTAATATCTGCTGTTGTAAAACTAGTAGATAAAAACAATAACCCTATTCAGCCTGGTTATAGCGTAACGATTAATGGCGAAAATACAGCACTCATTGGTTATGATGGTGAGGTTTTTGTACAAGGTCTACTACCTAAAAACATCCTTGATGTTGATTTGCTAGATCAGGGTTCATGTCAGGTTCATTTTGATTATGGTAGTGAACATTATTCATTAAAGAAATTAGGGCCATATGTATGTCAATAATTTGCACAAACTATCAAGTTACAATGAAAAATATAATTTCGACTAATTTGTGTAAGTTTTTGATAATTAGTTTTTTTATTCTGTTTATAAGCTTGTTTTTTAATAAAGCGCATGCTAAATGTAAACCAGTTGGCACAACTACAACTACCCATACTTATAATGCTACAAATTTGGATAGTCCTGCTAAAATTACCTTTACAGGAACAATAACTTGTACTGAAGGAAGTAGTTCCAATAAAGTTGAAAAATATATGTGCATGAAAACAATTTTTACAGGTACAACAACTGCAAATAGTTCAACATCATTACCTTATACGGTAATAGCTTCTGTGGGCGGTGCTGGTTCAACTTCAACTAATCAAACTTCTAATACATGGTACGGCCCCGTTACTACAGTATCAAATAACAATGTCATTGATTATTCTGTAACAGTAACTGTACCTAAAAGATCCTCTTCAACCAATATTTATCCAGTCGGTACGTATACTGCAGCAGTTAATCTTTATTGGGATATGCAAGGTGGCTCTGCCAGTCAATGTGAAGGGACTAGTTCTAGTACTGGTAGTGGATGGGATTCTGGTGGCACTACATTAACAGCTAACTATGTTGTTCCAAAAATATGTCAGCTCAATTCTACAGATGTAATAAATTTTGGTAGCATCTCTGATATTGGATCAACAAAAAATAATTATACCGCATCTGGAGCTATTTCAACGACTTGTAATAAGGCAACAAATTACACAATATATTTAGGTAATGGTAATAATTATAGTAGCAGTCGGCGAATGAAACATTCGTCTGCCACTGAATATATCCCTTATCAACTTTATAAGGATTCTAATTTTAGTAATCTTTGGAGTGAAACAGGTGGAACTACTAGCATAGGGGGAAGTGGTGGTCTTTCTCTAACAGGTATAGGTTCTGCTCAGTCAAGTACTGTATATGGGAAAATTGCATCAGGTATAACTATTGGTAGTACTCCTGGCGATTATACTGATAGTGTTATCGTGACAGTAACATATTAAAATGGTGACTAAACAAATATTTAGATATGCATCATAAACTAGACATTTTTATTGGTGAGAATATAGACATTTTGAATGGGTTCTAACAGCTCTCGTTTCGTATAACAGCCATTATGTTAAATGGAGGTACTTTTTAATAAGTAATGAATTAAATATTCCCTATTAATTTCATTACTGTACTACAGCTAAGTCCAGCTTGAGAAAATATGCTTTTTAGAGTTCCTGTGTCTAACTCCCGATGCAAAGGGATAGTAACTTTTCCTTTTATACAGCTATGTTTCAAATGTTTATGGCTACCTTTTTGACTATCAAAGTACCAACCTAATGTTGTCAGAAATTTTAAAACTTGTTTTGCATTTAATCTTTTTAATTTCATTTTATTCCCCTAAAAAGAAAGGGCTCTAAAGCTCTTTCTTTCAAACTTACTCATGTACGTTTAGAAAAAAATGGGTGGAAATGGAGGTTTTGGTAAAAGAACCTCAATAAAACCTTTTAATGTGTCCTGCATGATTTTTTCCTCTCTTATTTAATACTTTCTTTAACAGTCTCTTTAATTACTTCTGCTGCAATATCGATTAATACATCCCACATAAGGACTTCTCCTATAAAAATTTAATTACGAGTAGCACTTTGCAACTCTGCTTGAATAAAATCTAACCTTATTTTTCTTTTAATGCAATAGTTTTTTCCTTAAAGTTAAAATAATTATTCTTTTTAGTAAAAATTGATTTTTAGGAAAAATGTGTTAAGCTTAAAATTTAGTGAGGAAAAGTAATGAAATATTACGTTTCTAAAACTTCAATTCATGAAGTTATTGGATTAGTGATTAGTCAACGACGAAAATTCTTGGGAATTCCCCAAGGAAAATTTGCGCAGTTACTTAATTTGAGTAATTCTGCTTTATCGAAGATTGAGTCTGGACAAACAGCGTTGCATATCGAAAATTTATTTTTGATTCTTAGTCTTCTTGGGTTAACGCTCGAACAGTTTCATAACATTTTGAAAATTTCAGTTGAGTTACTCCAAACTAAGCATAAAGTTTATGTCTATAGTCCCAAAGATCTGAAACAGAATTTAGAAAATATTTAAATTAGGAGAAAAAGATGGGATTTTGGAGTTCATTGATAGATTCTGGTGCATTCAGATCTGTAGGATCTGCTATGTTTAACTTGAATGAATATAAAAAATACGGCTCTGTTTATCGTGTTTTAGAAATTAATAGTTCTGAAGCAGATAGAAATTTAGGTGTTGGAGAAGATCTTACGATTAGCTTGAAAGAATTGTCTGATGTAAATGCACAGCAATTTTTAGAAGAGCCACTTCAGAATATTTTTACTTTGTATGATGACCAAAAGAAGTTGGCACATGAGAAACTTAATTTAGATAGTTTAAAAAGTTTATTAGAAAGGTATGAATATTTATCAAATCAATTAGATGATAGTCAGCCAGAAAAGACTCAAAAATTACAAGAAGAGATTCAAGAAGTTAGTGAAAATATTGAGGCGTATAAAAGAAGAATAATAGATATTGAATCACACATCCAAAATAACCCTATTAATTTGTCTCTAGATCGTTAAATAAATCTATAATTAACATAACACACCTTACACGAAGTCAAAAATGGGAGCTTATAGCTCCCATTTTTAGTCTTTAATGTGTTTCTTCGCTTCGTCATAAACTATGCTGTCAGATCGTTTCCCAACAGAGATGAGCAAGATGACTACTTGATCATCTTTGACTTGATAAACTAATCTGACTCCAGCCTTTAATAATTTAATTTTATAGCAGCCTGAAAGATCACCTCTGAGCATATTCTTGGGAATATGTGGCTGCTCTATGACCTTAGCGAGTTTCTTCTTAAATTGATCTCTGATAGCACTGGGAAGTTTTTCCCATTCAGCTGTAAAGTCCTTATGACGTAAAAGCTTATAAGTCATCTAAAGTAATTTCCTCGAACATTTCTTTAGGGTCATTAATTCGCTTGCGTACAGTCGCTAATAATTCAGCATCTTCTTCTGAGAGTAAGGCTTTTTGAACAGGTAGTTTTCCTGTAGTCGCAATATACTCAAGGATGTTGGTGAAAAACTCAGTCGGTGCAATACCTTGTTCTTTTAGGACAGAAAAGGATTTCTCTTTTAGGGCTGCGTCGACCCTGAAGTTAACAGTAGCCATTACTTTTCCCATTTGTTGAATGCATGGATATATTGTAATGCAATTTGCATTACATGAATGAATAGTTCGTATAACCACCATTATGTTAAATAGCTCTCAACTGAGGGCTATTTAGGTTCTTTAAAATTGGAAATTCACTCTATCTATCAATAATAAGGCTTTTCATTGCAAAAAAGCCAAATGATATTTTTAAAAAAAGTTGCCAAATATTGATCGAATTCCCATTGATACTCCTTTTTTAAATAAATTATCGTCTCTCTCTCTCTTTAAGGCACTTGGGCTATTATTAGAAAGAGCTCTTAAATGCCATTTTTTGAATTCCTGTGGATTTTTTGGAGTACCTAAGCCCATATCGTACATATAGGATAGGCTATATTGAGCTTCTGGGTGTTCATTTTCAGCCGCTAATTGATACCAATGAAGAGCTAACTCATAATTATGCTCATTTGCTATATTGCTATATAGCCCAAAAAAATAAATTTGCCCCATCCAATATTGAGCTTCTAAATTTCCTAAATTTGCAGCTTTTTCATATAAATTAATAGTTTCTTGGCAAAATCCTATAGTTTCAGCCTTTTTTTTAGCTAATAAATAAGTTTTTTCAGCATTTTGATTCATGTGATAGCTCATATGTTATTTTTTAAAACTTTAATTATTAGTAAAGTAGTTGTCTATATCTTCTCAACCTATTGAAATAAAAATATTAAATAATTGACTTGAACATAAAACATATTTTTGGGATGTAGCTGTAGTTTTTACTGTATTTTATTCATCTATATGATGATTAATAAATTGTTAAATTTAGAAATTCTAAAATTAACATAATACGCGTTATACGAAATTCTTGAAATTTTCCTATAAGAATCAATATCTTAGTCAAAGCCGTTCCAGGGTTCAGCGCACTGGAACGGCTTTTTTGTGATTTTTCACGTTCCACGCCTGTTCTTTAATCAAAGTTCCACATCTTTGTGTAGTTTCATTTAACCCTAAAGCAGAAAAAAATGTCCAGATAAAACAAGAATAGATGTCCAAGTAATTATTGATTTTGCATCAAGAGACAGGTTAGCCTAATTCTAAAAAGTATTGAAAATACTATACACATATGAGCTCCATTCAAATAATTTAAGGCAAAATCGAACCTTATTAATTCAATAATATTCAAAAATCACTATAAAAAAGTTTGCTATATAGCGAATATTTGCCATAATTTATAAAAAGTTCGCTATATAGCAAACAAATTTCTAAGGTTAAAATTGATATGGCTACAAGAGAAGAAATAGGTAAAGAAATACGTTTGGCAAGAAAAGCTCTGGGCTATACACAGAAAAATCTTTCAGAAAAAACGAACATCAATAAAACAACAATTTCAGAGATAGAAAATGGCCACTTTACAGGCTCATTTAGCATATTTGAATGTGTACTTAATGCAGTAGGCCTGCAATTTGAAGTGGATAAAAAGAAGTATAAATTTCCGCAGTGGGATGAAATTGAAACAATGTTTGCGGAAGATGATGAATAAAAGTTTAGCGGCTTAGATTATCAGTCGAAGTGCAACAAAGATGAATTTTTAGATAAGAAAGTAGAAAGGCTATATTTATACGTCTTACGCCAAAAGGCAAAATAGAAATCGTAATTCCAGATCGTATAGCCTCAACACCAAATTATACCAATCAGTAAAACCCCCTTAGATTCAGTATGTATGTGTCGGTTATTATTGTTGATTATCACAATAATTTTAGTGACCAAAAACCAAAGTACCTCACCCTACTTTAAGTTACACTACATAAAATAAAGACTTTATATAATTGTTATATATAGGATTTATTAAAATACAATTTATGTAATTCGAGGTATTTTATGTCGGTGACTATTGCCAAGGTTGGGGTATTTGGAAATATAGAGGTGTGCCATGGCACAAACAGCAAAATCTAAATTCACACTGATTGGTGTAATCGTGGCCATCTTGGTGATTGGCTTAGTTATTTGGAATCAACAAAAGAAAAGCCATCAAAGTGAATTGGTGATTGGGATTAGCCCATCTTTTGCTAAACCCTTACAAGTCGCTGCAGATGAAGCCAAGCAGCAAGGGCTGAACGTGAAATTGGTGGAATTTTCGGACTGGAATACCCCGAATATCACCCTAAACCACGGCGATATTGATGCGAACTTTTTCCAACATCAGCCGTTTCTAGACAATGCAAAAAAAGAAACGGATTTTAAAATCAAAGCCTTTGATGTCGGTGCTGCTACCCATGTCGGACTGTATTCAAAAAAGTATAAAAACTTTGCTGATTTACCCCATAAAGCCAAAGTGGTGATTCCGAATGATCCGGTCAATCAGGGCCGTGCCTTACAACTGTTACAGCAAGCCAAGCTCATTGAGCTGAAACAGCCAGATAACTTTTTATCGACTTTAAATGACATTGCTGCGAATCCTAAACAGCTTCAATTTATTGAGGTTGAAGGCCCTCAAACGGCACGTGCAATTGATGATGTCGATCTGGCTTTTGGCTATCCACATTATTTACGTCTAGCAAAAACTGCCGATCCTGAAAATGCCTTACTGTTTGACTCCAATACTGACAAGCGTTTTGCCATCTTATTTGCCGTACGTGATGACTATGTAGATCATGATGATAAACTGCGTAAATTTGTCGATATTTATCAAAACTCACCTAAAGTTAAACAAGCATTGGACGCAGATTTTGGTGCAAAACTGTGGTTCCCCGGTTGGAAATAAGGAGTCGCTCATGGTGAGTTTCGGTTCATCGGTTGAATTTGCCGTCCCCCATATCCAAATCAAAAATTTAAATAAATTTTATGATGTGCAAGGACAGCAGGTTCATGCCTTAAAAGATATCAATCTGAATATTCCACAAGGCAAAATATTCGGCATTATTGGGAAAAGCGGCGCGGGTAAATCTTCGCTGATTCGAACGCTGAATGGCTTAGAACAAATCAGTAATGGCAGTATTCACATCCATCAACAGGAATTATCAAGCTTAACTCACGCAGGGTTGATTGCACTGCGTCAGCGTATTGGGATGATTTTTCAGCATTTTAATTTGATGTCTGCCAAAACCGTGTATGACAATATCGCGCTGCCCCTTAAAATCGCCAATTTCAGTCAAGCCGATATCGCTCAGCGAGTGAATGAAGTGCTGAAGTTGGTAGGTCTTGAAAATAAAGCAGCGCACTACCCTTCTCAACTTTCGGGCGGGCAAAAACAACGTGTTGGGATTGCACGAGCGTTAGTTCATCATCCAGAAATTTTACTCTGTGATGAAGCGACTTCTGCACTCGATCCTGAAAGTACTTCTGTTGTGCTGTCTTTGCTTAAAGAAATTAATCAAAAGCTCGGTATCACCATTGTTTTGATTACCCATGAAATGCAGGTCATTCGAGAGATTTGCGATCAGGTTGTAGTGATCGATCAAGGTGAAATTGTAGAAGCAGGACAGGTCTGGAAAGTGTTTTCTACGCCTCAGCAGCAGATCACACAAGAGTTGCTCAACCTTGAACAGCTTGATTTACCAAGCGATATTCAGCCACAACCGTCTGATCCAAATGATCAAATCATTTTAAAATTACGTTATGAATCGACACTACAACAGTCGCCAGACTTAAAGTTTATTTTTGAGCAATTTCAGGCGCCAGTACATCTGTATCAAAGTCATATCGATAGTATTCAAGGGCATTTAATCGGTTCGTTGATTGTTGCAGTGGACAGCAGCCATTTAGAGATCAACGCCGTATCTGAACAACTTAAACACCATATCGCACAGATTGAGGTACTCGGCTATGCACGACCAACTCATTGATTTACTGATTAGTGGAACCATTGACACCTTACTGATGGTCGGCGTTTCAGCCTTTGTGGCCTTTCTGATCGGCCTGCCTTTAGCGGTCGTATTGGTGTGTAGTGCTGAACACGGGATTTATCCTTCAAAAAGCCTAAACCACACACTAGGTTGGTTGGTCAATATTACCCGTTCGGTGCCTTTTCTGATTTTAATGGTGGCGCTCATTCCGCTCACGCGCTTTATCGTGGGCACCAGTTATGGCGTTTGGGCCGCTGTCGTACCATTAACCCTTGCGGCCACGCCTTTTTTTGCACGCATTGCAGAAGTAAGCTTACGTGAAGTCGATCAAGGTCTGATTGAGGCCGCTCAAGCCATCGGCTGTAATCGCAAACAAATCATTTGGCATGTGCTGCTCCCTGAAGCGCTTCCCGGTATCGTCGCGGGCTTTACAGTGACCTTGGTGACCATGATTAATTCTTCTGCTATTGCAGGGGCGATCGGTGCAGGTGGTTTGGGGGATATTGCTTACCGTTACGGTTATCAACGCTTTGATATGCAAATCATGCTAGCAGTGATTGTGGTGTTGGTCGCGATCGTGATGCTGGTTCAAGCTTGCGGAGATCACATTTCCAACCAGCTCGATAAACGCAAAATTTAAAGCGACCCTCTCGATTATTTTTCGTATTTCTTAGAAAAAAACCGTGTCGCTACACATAAAAAAATACCCTAATCTGGATTAGGGTATTTTTTCGATCAGTTGCAAAATTGATTCTGCTTAAACAGAATCTTTAGACCGAATTAATAGGTCACACGGACATAATCACGATATTCAGGTTTCCAGAAATTCGCTTCAATCGCATGTTCTAGTACTTCAACGCTGACATTTGGCGCAACACCATCAGCAATCGCAGCCAACGCGACTTTCAATGCAATTTTCTTCGAAATATCCTGTAAATAATCCAAACTTGGCAATAAATCCGCATTTGGATCTGCCAATTTTGGTGAACAGTCTGCCAACGCCGTACTAGATGCCATCAGCATATTTTCCGTCACACGTTTCGCCCCAGATGCAATCACACCGAGACCAATCCCCGGGAAAATATAGGAATTATTACACTGTGAAATCTGATGAATCTTGCCATGATAATTCACTGGTGCAAATGGACTGCCAGTCGCAATCAGGGCCTTACCTTTGGTCCACTCGATAATATCTGCAGGCACCGCTTCGACACGCGATGTCGGATTAGACAATGGCAACACAATAGGCTGTTCACAATTCGCAGCCATCGTTTCAATGACCTCTTGGCTAAACAGTCCCGGTTGTCCCGAAACCCCAATCAATACAGTCGGTTTGGCATGTGTGACCACATCCAACAGTGAAATCATAGATTCGGCATCAGCCCAATGTGCAACATTGTCTGTAGATTGGGCAAGTTTGCGTTGGAAATCTAAAAGATTCGGCTGATTTTCAGTAATTAAACCAAAGCGATCGACCATAAACACCCGCGCACGCGCTTGAGCATCGGTTAAACCTTCCGCCACCATTTGCTTGATGATCTGCTCTGCAATCCCGCAACCTGCTGAACCTGCACCTAAGAATGTGACGATTTGATCTTTGAGCTGCTTGCCTGCTGCACGTGATGCCGCAATTAAACTTCCGACAGACACCGCTGCTGTTCCTTGAATATCATCATTAAAGCAGCAAATTTTATCGCGATATTTTTCCAATAAAGGCATCGCATTTTTTTGTGCAAAGTCTTCAAATTGAATCAGCGCTTTAGGCCAACGTTGTTGTATGGCTTTAATCACGTCATCGACAAATTGATAATATTCTTCACCGCTGATACGAGGCTGACTCCAACCCATATAAATCGGGTCATTCAACAGCTGTTGGTTATTGGTTCCGACATCTAAAGTAATCGGCAATGTATAAGCTGGACTGATGCCACCACACGCGGTGTACAGCGACAACTTACCAATCGGAATCCCCATCCCCCCAATCCCTTGGTCACCAAGACCAAGAATACGTTCACCGTCCGTAATAACGATCACTTTCACGTTCTTTTTATTCACGTTATGAATAATTTGGTCGATATGATCACGATCAGGATATGAAATAAAAATCCCACGATGACGACGGTAAATATCTGAAAAGCGCTGACAAGCTTCACCCACTGTTGGTGTATAGATGATCGGCATCATCTCACTAAGGTGGTTTTCAATTAAGTGATAGAACAATGTTTCATTGGTGTCTTGAATATTGCGCAGGTAAATATGCTTATTGATATCACTATTAAATGCACAATATTGCTGATAAGAACGCTGACTTTGCTCTTCAATGCTTTCTGTGACGTGTGGAATTAAACCGTGCAAATTAAAGCTCTTACGTTCATCTTCATTAAACGCAGAGCCTTTATTTAAAAGTGGGAGTTCTAAAAGTGTATTTCCGGCATAAGGAATATATAAAGGACGTTTCGTTTTCAAATTTTCACTAGGCATTATTTAACTCGTTTAATTAATCTTTTGTTTCGCACTGCAAAAAGCGAAATGTACAAAAGTGACTATCTCGTTATTTGTTATAGCCTATCCTGATTCGAGCGCTTTGGGGCATTTAGTAAATTGATAGTAGTTTTAGTTAGATTTTATAATCTGATAACTCGATCATGTATTTAGTCATTGCAACGCCTATTTTGGCTGAAATGTATACGACTTTTAGCGAATCTTAGAAAATAGCAAAAATAATTAATGATTAAATTTCAATCAATTAAATAAATTCAAAACAAAGCCTTAATTTTGGTAGGTCTTTGGTAGGTGTGAATTTAAAACATCCCTCGCAATACTCAGTTTAGGTGAGTATCACCCATAACAAATGACAATGAATGGTAGAAGGAATCGCACCATGGCTTTTAAAAATATTGCAGATCAAACAAACGGTTTTTACATCCCTTGTGTTTCACTTTTTGGCCCCGGCTGTGCTAAAGAAATTGGTGCAAAGGCACAAAATCTTGGCGCAAAGAAAGCGCTTATCGTGACCGATGCCGGTCTATACAAATTTGGTGTAGCAGATACGATTGCCGCATATTTAACTGAAGCTGGCGTAGAAAGTCACATCTTTCCGGGCGCAGAACCCAACCCAACTGACACCAACGTGCATAGCGGTGTAGATGCCTACAATGACAATGGCTGTGACTTTATTGTCTCTCTCGGCGGCGGCTCTTCTCATGACTGTGCCAAAGGCATTGGCTTAGTCACTGCAGGTGGTGGTCATATTCGTGACTATGAAGGCATCGATAAAAGCACAGTTCCAATGACTCCACTCATTGCGATTAATACCACCGCAGGTACGGCATCAGAAATGACCCGTTTCTGTATCATTACCAATACTGACACCCACGTTAAAATGGCGATTGTCGATTGGCGTTGTACCCCTCTTATCGCCATTGATGACCCGAAACTAATGATTGCAAAACCTGCGGCGCTCACTGCAGCAACCGGTATGGATGCATTAACACATGCGGTCGAAGCTTATGTTTCTACAGCAGCCAATCCTATTACCGATGCTTGTGCTGAAAAAGCCATTTCAATGATCAGTGAATGGCTCAGCCCTGCCGTCGCCAATGGCGAAAACCTAGAAGCACGTGATGCGATGAGCTATGCACAGTACTTAGCAGGGATGGCATTTAACAATGCATCTTTAGGTTATGTCCACGCGATGGCGCACCAACTCGGCGGCTTCTACAACTTGCCACATGGCGTATGTAATGCCGTACTGTTACCACACGTTTGCGAATTTAACCTGATTGCCTGCCCTGACCGCTATGCACGTATCGCGCAGCTCATGGGTGTGCCAACCGACGGTTTAACGGTGACTGAAGCAGCTTATGCAGCGATCGCAGCAATCCGTGAACTGTCTGCTTCGATTGGCATTCCATCGAGCCTTTCTGAACTCGGTGTGAAAGAACAAGACCTCAGCATCATGTCTGAAAATGCACAAAAAGATGCCTGTATGCTCACCAACCCACGTAAAGCGACTCATGCTCAAGTGGTTGATATTTTCAAGGCAGCGCTTAAAGCCAATACCTCTGTGGTCGACTTCAAAGCGGCCGTTTAAGTTAAGCCCTTAAAGGTCTTCATGTTTAAGTGACCTAAGTGCCTACATTACCCTTTGAGTTTAGTGATGTAGGTCAACTGAATCCATTTCACCTTTTATTTCAGGAAAGCGACCATAGATTGGTTGCTTTCATACTGAGGTCACTCTTTTTTAGTCCGTAAAAAAGCATCGATTATTCATTTGACAAAAGCTCATGGCTCATCAAGGATAAAGTATAATGTCCAATAATATTGATGAGTATAATAATGAGCCATTCACATATTCAGTATCAGCCTGACATTTTGGGCGCAGGCTATGAACAAGCCACGCTGACCTTCCCGGATGATTATGAAGGCCCAGTGGTTGCCACACTGGTTCGCAAAAAAGCCACAGCTCCCACCTCCAAAGCGGTGCTCTATATCCATGGATTTATCGATTATTTTTTCCAAACTGAAATGGCCGAACGCTTTAATCAGCACGGTTTCGACTTTTATGCCTTAGATTTAAGAAAATATGGTCGCTCAATCCGCCCGCATCAAAAATACTATAATGTGCATGCACTGTCTGAATACGATGCCGAAATAGATCAAGCCCTAACGATCATTGCAGATGAAGGTCATGATGCCTTACTGCTTTGTGGTCATTCAACCGGTGGATTAACCACCACTTTGTATGCGGCACATCATCAAAATCATCCTTTAATTCAAGCCCTTTGGGTTAACAGCCCATTTTATGATTTCAACATGAATCCAGTGAAACGCGCACTGGGTATTCCACAGCTGAGTAAATTGGCAAAAACCTTTCCCAATTTAAAATTTCCGAGTGAACTGAATAAATGGTACACCGCCAGCTTACACCATGAACTCAAGGGTGAATGGGACTTCAATTTAGACTGGAAAAAGACCCGCTATCCAATGGTGTATTTAAGTTTCGTGCGGACAATTTATGAGGCTCAAAAAGAGATTCATCGAGGTATCAGCCTAGATGTACCGGTCTTGGTCATGCACTCGCATCAAACTAAAAATCCCAAAAAATGGGGTAAAGCAGCGCAGACCAGTGATGTGATTTTAGGTGTAAAAGACATCCAAAAATATGCCAAGAAAATTCAGGGCGATGTCACCATTCAAAGCATACACAATGGCTTGCATGATTTAGTGCTTTCGGAAAAAACCGCGCGTGAACAAGTCTATACCCAGCTCTTTGAATGGCTGGCCAATAAAGGCCTTTAATAGCCTGTATGATGTTGCGACTTACTGTTTTAATTTCAACAAGGTCTGATGTACGGGATGCGATCTCGGCATCAGCTCAATCAGGCGTTCAACCGCATCGATAGCTTCAGGGAAACGCGCGACATGTTTGAGTAGAACATCCGTTTCCTTGGCATTAAAAATCGCTTGGCTCAATCGTGACTCAAGACAATCACGCCATGCCCCTAAAAAAGGACTTTCGGTTTTAGCCAAGAAAACCCCTGAACATAGTTTCAACGCCGAATCGAGATAACCAGCATCTAAGGCTTGCTCGGCTTGCAAAAAATCGGCTTCGACTTGTGCCAATAGACGGTAAGGACGTGAGCCTAACATGCCGCCCAAAATATCGCGTAGCTGAGACATTTCTGCTTTTAAAGTCCCGACGCTCACCTTACGTTCACCATATAAGGCTTGATGCAAAGTATCTAAGGTCATGCCTTGCGGACATAGCGCCAAGATGGTCAAAATTTCTATTTGCCGCGGGGTCAGCACCATCACTTTGCCATTAAATAACACTTGCGGCACAGCAAAGGCCCGAATATACAAATGCTGTTTTTGAAAATCGAGCAAAGCCGATTGAATAATCGAAGCGCAGCGTTCAGCCGCAAGTAGCCCTAAACTATTGTGGTTTTTCCACACGGTGGATAAATCAACCACGCCCAAAATTTGCTGCGTATGTGGATCGATAATCGGTGCTGCATAGCAGACCCATTCATGTACTGATGGCATGTAATGTTCATTTGAAAACACACAACTCGACTGTTGGGTTTTTAAAGACAAAGCTAATGCATTGGTGCCGACCAATTCTTCGCGCCATTGCCCACCTGCAATAAAATGTACACTTTCCGCAGCACTTTGCATTTGCCGACTCGACGCACTCCAAATAATCGTGCTACCTACATCACCCACGGCAAGTACCATCGATGACTGTTCGGCAATGTGTTTTAAATCTTCGGCACAATGTTGCAACGCGTGATGCAATGCCGACTGCTGTTGACTCTGAGGACTTAAATTCACCAAAGGCGCAGCACTCCGGTTTTCCGGAATTTCCGCCTGCGCCGATCGCTGCCAAGAACTCACAATGCTCTCATTCAATTGCGAGCTTTGCTGCTTTGACAGACTCATGCCCTGCCTTAACCGTTCGACATTCTGTCGTTTTTCAGATAAATCCTTCGGTATCATCATTCATTATTCTCACAACAATTCATGACTAAAAATCCGTTTCCCGGCTTTTGTTTTTAAGACTGAAAAAAAATATTGTAAACCTTCTTGTCTCCAACCTTTTTCCAACCTTATACAGGCTATGCTAATCAAATAATGTACAAAAGTACCTTATACCAAAGCTGTAGATTGCCACAGATGGGCAGCCCAACAAGATCATAATAAACAAGCAAAGGAAAATTCATATGCGTTATGTCGATCCTAATCAACCCGGTTCAAAAGTTCAGTTTAAAGCTCAGTATGAAAACCTGATTGGTGGCCAATGGGTCGCGCCAGTGAAAGGTGAATACTTTGAAAATATCTCCCCTGTAGACGGTAAAGTTTTTACCAAAGTGCCACGTTCTTCTGCTGAAGATATCGAATTGGCTTTGGATGCAGCGCATAAAGCCAAAGCCCAATGGAACGCCTCTTCCCCAACAACACGCTCAAATATTTTATTAAAAATTGCCGATCGACTTGAAGAAAACCTAGAGCTCCTTGCAGTTGCAGAAACATGGGACAACGGTAAACCGATTCGTGAAACCTTAGCCGCTGATATTCCACTTTGTATCGATCACTTCCGTTATTTTGCCGGCTGTATCCGTGCCCAAGAAGGCGGCATTTCTGAAATTGATGAAAATACTATTGCTTACCATTTCCATGAACCACTTGGTGTGGTCGGTCAAATTATTCCGTGGAATTTCCCAATCTTGATGGCGGCTTGGAAACTTGCTCCAGCATTGGCTGCGGGTAACTGCATCGTGTTGAAACCTGCGGAGCAAACGCCTGTCAGCATCTTGGTCTTGGCTGAACTCATTCAAGATCTACTCCCACCGGGCGTGCTGAATATTGTGAATGGTTATGGTGTTGAAGTCGGTCGTCCATTGGCGACCAATCCACGCATCTCAAAAATCGCCTTCACCGGTTCAACCGCTGTGGGTCAAATGATCATGCAATATGCGACTGAAAATATCATTCCTGTGACTTTAGAACTTGGTGGAAAATCACCAAATATCTTCTTTGAAGACATCATGGACAAAGATGATGAGTTCTTAGATAAAACACTCGAAGGTTTTGCCATGTTTGCGCTGAACCAAGGTGAAATTTGTACATGTCCTTCACGTGCTTTGGTACAAGAAAGCATTGCAGATCGATTCTTGGAAATGGCTGTCGAGCGTGTCAAACGTATTAAGACCGGTCATCCTTTAGATACCGACACCATGATTGGCGCACAAGCATCTCAAGAGCAGCAAGATAAAATCTTGGGCTGTATCGCTACAGGTAAAAATGAAGGTGCACAGCTGATTACTGGTGGTGATCCACGCAATGAAGTCGGTACAGGTTTCTATATTGAGCCAACGATTTTTAAAGGCACCAATGACATGAAGATTTTCCAAGAAGAAATCTTCGGCCCTGTGCTTTCAGTAGCAACCTTTAAAGACTTTGACGATGCGATTAAAATTGCCAATGACACCATTTATGGTCTAGGTGCAGGTGTTTGGTCACGTTCAGCGCATACTTCATATCGTGCGGGTCGTGCTATTCAGGCAGGTCGTGTATGGACCAACTGTTATCATATCTACCCTGCACACGCAGCATTCGGTGGCTACAAAAAATCAGGGATCGGCCGGGAAAACCACAAAATGATGCTTGATCATTATCAACAAACCAAAAACTTGTTGGTGAGCTATGACACCAAACCAATGGGCTTCTTCTAAGTCTTAGTATCAAAAAACAAAAAGCGAACTTCGGTTCGCTTTTTTATTAGTGCTGCTTTTAAATTGAATGAACGGTCTACCGCGCTGGGTCATTCATTTTGCAGACAAGGCATACTCAACAAAATGTAAATGATCAACACCCCAATATAACTCATCATCGACAAACCAACTTGGCGCCCCAAACACACCTCGTGCAATGGCTTCTTCGGTAATAACTTTAAGCTCAGACTTTACTTTTTCATCTTCAAGCCATGATTTAACTTGCTCTACATCCAATCCAAGCTCTTGCATCAATTGAATTAATTTATTGAGATCATTTAAATTGCGTGGCTGACCAAACATCGCGTTAAAAATACCCGTCAGTACATTGAGAAATACTTCAGGCTGAAATAATTGGACTGCGGTAATCAAACGCATCAACTGCAAAGTATTGATTGGAAAATACGGATTCATTTGCACGGGAATCTGCCATAGATCTGACCAGCGCTTAAGATCCCGCATGGAATAGCGTGCCTTGGCAGGCACAGCCATCGGACTACTGTTGCCAGTAGCTTTAAACACTCCACCAAGAAGCATCGGCTTCCAGATCAGCTCGGCTTGATACTGCTGTGCAATCTGTTGAATGCGATGAAAACCGATATAACTATATGGGCTGCCGACATCAAAATAAAATTCAATGACTTTCATGTTTTTCGTCCTTTTTTTGCTTATTTTCCTAACTGATGTTACGCACGTAAAAGTAACATCGTATTTTTTAAATGATTTTTAAGCCGATTTGACGGAGTCTTACATCCAGGGTTTAAATAAAGGGATTAGCCTTCGGCTGGAGGTACTTTTGTTTCGGCAAAAGTACCCAAAACCATTGTCATCCGCAAAACTCGTTCACTAGCGTCTAATTATTCAAAGTATCGCAAAAACATTTTTGAATAGATGTAGTCCTGTCTCAAACACTTGCGGATGACCTTACCGCGTATCGTTCTTTCATTTGAATCAAATTACGCTTACCAGCGTTCCATCCACGGTCGCAGATCTAATTCATGCGTCCATGCATCTCGTGGTTGCTGTGAGAGATGCCAATAATTTTCTGCAATATGTACTGGATTTAAAATACCATCTTGCTCTTTTTTTGCGTACAAATCGGCAAAAGTATCTTTGATAAAATCGGTATCAATTGCACCATCAACCACCACATGCGCAACATGAATATTACGTGGACCTAGTTCACGTGCCATGCTTTGTGCCAAGGCACGAAGCGCATGTTTTGCTCCAGCAAAAGCGGCAAAGCCAGCCGCACCGCGCACACCTGCTGTTGCGCCAGTAAAAATAATCGTGCCAGATTCACGGCTCACCATGCGCTTCGCCACTTCCCGACCCGTTAAAAATGCCGAGAAACATGCCATTTCCCAAATCTTGAAATATTTACGTGCGGTTTCTTCCAAAATACTACATGGCACATTGGCACCAATATTAAAGACCATGACCTCAATCGGGCCAATGTTTGATTCAATGTGCTCGATGAGTTCAATCACTTGCTCTTCTTTTCGAGCATCCGAACCAAAGCCAAAAGCAGTCCCTCCCTGCGCTTGAATTTCAACAATTAAGGGCTGTAATTTGTCGACATTACGCCGCGTCATACACGCAGTATAGCCACCACGAGCAAAGCGTTTGGCAATTTCACCGCCGGTGGCATCTCCTGCACCAATGATCAATGCCACACCTTTGACAGGCTTAGATATATGATTATTTTCCATGACGATCTCCTCGTGCTGGATAGTTTTTATATTCCATGTGCGATCAATTTTATTGAATAACGATCGTTACTATAACGAATACTATGTTATGATTAATTTATCGTCAATCATAATTTTTTAGGGTCATGCACATGCGCTATAAACCCGAATACAAACAACAAAAACGACAAGAATTGCTCAACATTACGGGGCAAATTGCGAAAAAAAATGGCTTTGCTGCAACAGGTGTTGACGGCTTAATGAAAGCTGCAGGTGTCACTAGTGGCGCATTCTATTCACATTTTTCGTCAAAACAGGATTTACTCAAAGCATTGGTTGAATATGAATTGCAGCAAAGCTTTAACATGTGGCAAAGCAACCCGCATCACAATGCAGCCGACTGGATTAATTTTGAGTTAGACCGTTACTTAACCCCTTCCCACCTTGAACATCCTGAACAAGGCTGTGTTTTGCCGACACTTGCGACCGAAGTAGCTCGTGCAGATGACACGATTAAACAGGCCTATGAAAAGGAATTACTGCGCGGTCATGCTTTATTTAGCGCACATTTGGCGAGTGAAGAAAAAGCTTGGGCCATGATGTCCCAATTGGTCGGTGCGGTTTTAATTGCACGGGCAATGCATGATCCCGAATTACAAAAAAGCATTTTGCAGGCCAATAAAATGATCATTCAAGATTATTTAGCTGCTCACTCAGCTGCATAAGTGACAATTATTTTATGTGATCCTTCATGTAGTTATGCGATTAAACGCTTCCGACAAACTGTCAGCTTCCTTTGGCTTAATTATTCAATATCCGTATAAGGTTGCCAATTTTTATGCTTTTCAATCGCTTAAAGATTGGGCATAAATGGCACAATTCAAATAAAGTCCTCTTTTCAAGGTTCTGACGACTGTGTATAACAATGAGCCATTAAAGGAAAATGATAAGCATAGGCAAAGAACGCAAAAAAACGTTAGACTATGCAACAATCAATGCAAGTAAATGTCATTCGAGACAAACAAAAAGGTGAAGATTGATGCCGCTTAATACTGTTGAAGAGCTCGTAGCTGATATTCGTGCAGGTAAAATGGTCATCCTGATGGATGATGAAGATCGTGAAAATGAAGGCGACCTTGTTATCGCTGCGACCCACGTACGCCCTGAAGATATCAACTTCATGATTACGCATGCGCGTGGTCTTGTATGCTTAACC
The DNA here is from genome assembly GCF_013420085.1 of Acinetobacter sp. YH12027. Lineage (NCBI taxonomy): Bacteria > Pseudomonadati > Pseudomonadota > Gammaproteobacteria > Moraxellales > Moraxellaceae > Acinetobacter > Acinetobacter sp. YH12027. Next base: position 86,458 of record NZ_VOYW01000012.1, on the reverse strand, counting down.
TTAAGTAAAGAGCGTTGCCAGCAGTTAAATTTACCTTTAATGGTCGATGCAAACGGTGCACAGCACGGTACAAACTTCACATTGTCGATTGAAGCAGCAAATGGCATTTCAACAGGTATTTCTCCTGCTGAACGTGCGCACACCATTCAAACAGCGGTGGCTGCACATGCTAAACCGGCTGATATCGTACAGCCAGGCCATATTTTCCCGCTGATGGCGCAGCCTGGTGGTGTCCTTCACCGTGCAGGTCATACAGAAGCCGGTTGTGATTTATCGCGTTTAGCAGGTCTTGAACCAGCTTCGGTGATTTGTGAAATCATCAATGAAGACGGCACCATGGCACGTCGCCCTGATCTTGAAGTCTTTGCTGAAAAGCATGGCTTAAAAATGGGCACGATTGCGGACTTAATTCACTACCGCATGACCAATGAGCAAACCGTTGAGCGCATTGATCAACAAACTTTAGATACTGAATATGGTACTTTTGAATTGTTCCGTTACCGTGAAATTGGTAACCCAGACATTCATTTGGCACTGGTTAAAGGCGAACCAAAACAAGGCATAACCACAGTCCGTGTACATGGTTTCAGCCCGGTTCGTGACTTATTAAAACTCAATAAACAAGATGGTGCTCCGGCGTGGAATCTCGATAAAGCACTGAAAGAAATCGCATCCAGCGATCGTGGTGTTTTAGTATGGATTGGTCAGCGTCATTTACAGGACTTAGGCCCTGCTTTAGAAAATTTAACTGCACCGAAAAATGTTAAATCCAATGCGGCACTGTCTCAGCAGTATCAAACCATTGGTGTGGGTGCACAAATTTTACGTGATTTAGGCGTGGAAAAAATGAAGCTACTCAGCTCTCCACTACGCTTTAATGCACTATCAGGTTTTAACTTAGAAGTGGTGGAATACATCACCGCAAATCAAACATCAGAGAAATAATCGAGGTTGCTATGGCTGTTCGCCGTATTGAAGGTATGTTACATCTCGCGAACGAAGACCGTTATGCGATTTTAGTTGGTCGTTTTAATAGCTTTGTTGTTGAACATTTGCTAGAAGGTGCCGTTGATACATTGAAACGTCATGGCGTATCAGAGGATAATATCACTGTTGTTCATGCACCGGGTGCTTGGGAACTTCCTGTGGTTGCGAAGAAACTTGCAGCTTCAGATCGTTTCGATGCCATCATCGCGCTTGGCGCAGTGATTCGTGGTAGCACGCCTCACTTCGATTTTGTTGCTGGCGAATGTGCCAAAGGTTTAGGCGTTGTTGGTCTAGACACTGGCTTACCAGTAATTAATGGTGTATTGACTACGGATAGTATTGAACAAGCGATTGAACGCTCAGGTACAAAAGCAGGCAATAAAGGTAGTGAAGCTGCCTTGACTGCTATTGAAATGGTTAACTTGTTAAAGGCTATTTAACGCTATGTCGCAAACACTTCAAGCAACTTATGCAGCAAAACGTAAAGCACGTCGCTTTGCTGTACAAGGAATTTATGAATGGCAAATGAGCCGCAATCCTGTGCATGAGATTGAAGCACGTACGCGTGTGGAAAATGCCATGCACAAGGTAGATCTCGGCTATTACCACGAGTTATTGACCGAGGTTGTTGCCAATCATGAAGCATTGGATGCGCTTTTAATCCCTGTACTCGATCGCGAAATTGAAGCCTTAGATGGCGTTGAACTTGCAACCCTTCGTTTAGGCGCGTATGAACTCAAAGAACATCTTGAGATTCCTTACCGTGTCGTACTCGATGAAGCGATCGAGTTAGCTAAACATTTTGGCGGTGCAGACAGCCATAAGTACATCAATGGTGTATTGGATCGTTTAGCGACTACATTGCGTGCAGCAGAAAAGCAACAAGCTAATTAATTTATTAAGTAGTACGTTGTATGGCTGAGTTCTCGATCATTGATACCTATTTTAATCGTCACAGCAGTAGTGCTGTCGATTTAGGAGTTGGTGATGACTCAGCCTTGCTCACCCCTCCTCCACAGCAACAATTGGTCATCTGTACCGATACTCTCGTTGCTGGACGTCATTTTCCCCTCGACACAAACTCACATGCCATCGGCTGGAAATCTGTTGCCGTCAATCTCTCTGACATTGCTGCAATGGGTGCCAAACCACACAGTATTTTATTGGCATTGAGCCTACCCCAAATTGATCATGACTGGCTCAAAGGCTTTAGTCAGGGTTTATATGATTGTTGCGATCAATTTGGTGTGAGTTTAATTGGTGGTGATACCACTCAAAGTCCACATTTAACGATTTCAGTTACAGCCCTCGGCTGGGTAGAATCAGGACAAGCTGTCCCACGTTCAGGTGCCAAAATTGGTGATTATATCTGCGTCAGCGGACAAGTCGGTGATGCCGCATTTGGCTTAAACCATTTAGGTCATCGCTTACAGCACCGTTTAGATTATCCCACACCACGTTGCTTACTAGGCCAACAGCTCAAAGGCTTAGCCAACAGTATGATTGATGTCTCTGATGGGCTCGCACAAGATTTAGGACATATCCTCGCCGCTTCAAACGTCGGTGCAGAAATTGAATTAGATCAACTTCCTATCGATCACGATGTAAAACAATTACAACAAGAAAAGCAGTGGCAATACGCCCTCGCGGGTGGAGATGACTACGAGTTATGCTTTACAATAAGTCCGCAGAATTATAAAAAACTTCTGCAACTAGAATTAGATGTAAACATTAGTAAAATCGGTCAAATCACCCCTAATTTGGGAATCCGTTATAACAACCACGGTGTTGACCAAGTCATAAAATTTAAGGGATACCAGCATTTTGCATAAGCCAGCCATTAACTTTAAATCCATGTCTTGGTTTAACCGAGTCATCGCCTTTTGTGGCGTGGGATTTGGTTCGGGTCTTGCACCCAAAGCACCGGGCACCTTTGGCTCTGCTTTTGCTTTGTTGTTTATTCCAGGTTGGCTTGCAATCGGCTTTTTCAACTCCATTATAGTCATGATCATCATGTCGATTATTGGTATCTATATTTGTGGTCAAACCGCCAAAGTCATGGGTGTTCATGACGATGGTCGCATCGTATGGGATGAATTTGCCGGTCAGTCCATTACCTTCCTCCCAATTTTATATCTTGGGCAAATGAGCTGGACTTGGGCATTGATTGGTTTTGCGTTATTCCGTTTACTTGATGTCTGGAAACCGTGGCCTATTCGTGTCATTGACCGTCAAGTCGGTGGTGGCTTTGGCATCATGTTCGACGACATCATTGCAGGTCTTTGGGCCGCGCTTTGCATCTGTATTTATTTTTATATTTTGTCTATGTAATAGAAACACCTAGGATTAAACATGTCTACTAGCGTTATTATTCTTGCTGCAGGTAAAGGGACACGTATGCGTTCTCGTTTACCCAAAGTATTACAACCACTCGCAGGACAACCCCTACTTGGCCATGTCATCAACACTGCGAAAAAATTAAATGCAGAAGAAATAATTACCATCTATGGGCATGGCGGTGAATTGGTTCAAAACGCGTTTGCACATGAAAATGTCAAATGGGTTGAACAAGCAGAACAATTGGGTACAGGCCATGCAGTCAAAGTGACTCTGCCTGTTCTCGCAAAAACCGGGATTTCTTTGATTCTCTCAGGTGATGTGCCTTGTATCACTGAAGCAACATTACAAAAACTATTAGATGCATCTACTCAAACAGGTATTGGCTTAGTAACTTTAACGGTTAATGATGCGACAGGTTATGGTCGTATTGTACGTGAAAATGGCAAAATTCAAGCCATTATTGAACACAAAGATGCCTCTGAAGAACAACGTAAAATCAAAGAATTTAATACCGGTATTTATGCCGTAAGTAATGCTAAATTGCACGAATGGTTGCCAAAATTAAGCAATAATAATGCGCAAGGTGAATATTACCTGACCGATATCGTTGCCATGGCGATTGCTGACGGTCTTGAAGTTGCATCTGTTGAACCAGAACGCGCTTTCGAAGTGGAAGGTGTCAATGACCGCGTACAATTGGCAGCCCTTGAACGTGAATTTCAAAGTTTCCAAGCAAAACAACTGATGCAACAAGGCGTTCACCTGATTGATCCTGCTCGTTTTGATTTACGTGGCACACTGACTGTCGGTCAAGATGTCCGTATCGATATCAACGTAATTATTGAAGGTGATGTTGAACTCGGTGATAACGTTGAAATTGGTGCAGGTTGTGTGATTAAAAACACCAAGATTGCAGCAGGCACTAAAGTTCAACCATATAGCGTTTTTGACAGCGCCATTGTTGGTGAAGAAGCTCAAATCGGTCCATTTGCACGTTTACGCCCAGGCGCAAACTTGGCCAATGAAGTACATATTGGAAACTTTGTTGAAGTCAAAAATTCAAGCATTGGCGTCGGCTCTAAAGCCAACCATTTTACCTATTTAGGCGATGCCGAAGTCGGTGCAGGTTCAAACATTGGTGCAGGCACCATTACCTGCAACTATGATGGCGCAAACAAATTTAAAACCATTATCGGTGACTCAGCCTTCATCGGCTCAAATAGCTCATTAGTCGCTCCTGTCACCATTGGTCATGGTGCAACAGTGGGTGCTGGCTCAACCATTACACGTGACGTGGCAGACAATAGCCTTGCGGTAGAACGTTCGAAGCAATTTGCCAAAGAAAACTATCAACGTCCCCAAAAATTGAAGAAATAAGAGGATTAAATTATGTGCGGTATTGTCGGTGGCGTTGCAGAACGTAGTATTACCAATATTTTAATTGAAGGCTTAAAGCGTCTTGAATATCGTGGCTATGACTCTGCGGGTTTAGCGCTGATTAATAAAGGCCATGTTCTACGTGAACGTCGCGTAGGTAAAGTTGCAAATCTTGAACAAGCCGTTGAAGAAGCAGATATCGCAGGTTCAGTCGGTATTGCTCATACGCGCTGGGCAACCCATGGTAAACCGACTGAAAATAATGCCCATCCGCATATTTCAGGCAATGTTGCTGTAGTTCATAACGGCATTATTGAAAACTATCAAGAGCTTAAAGATGATCTTGAAGCACTTGGTTATGTCTTTACCTCACAAACAGATACAGAAGTTGTCGCGCATTTAGTCAATGATGCTTTAAAAAGCACTCCGAGTCTTTTAGAAGCAGTTAAAAGTGTCGTGCCTCAACTCAAAGGTGCTTATGCACTAGGTATCGTACATACCGACCATCCTGATGAATTAATCACGGTGCGTGAAGGTTCACCTCTTGTGATTGGTGTCGGTATTGGCGAGAACTTTATTAGCTCGGATCAATTGGCACTTTTACCGATTACCAACCGTTTTATCTACCTTGAAGAAGGTGATATTGCACGTTTGACACGTAATACCATTGAAGTATTCGTCGATGGTAAATTAGTGAATCGACCAATCAAAGAGCTTGATGCGACTGTAAGCAATGCTTCAAAAGGTGAATATAAACACTATATGCTCAAAGAAATTTATGAGCAGCCTGAAGCGATTAAGCAAACGATTTCACAAGCATTAAATGGTAATGCGCTTCGTGATGATTTCCTTGCCAATGCAGCTCAAGATTTCAGCCAAATTCAACAAGTGCAAATCATCGCATGTGGTACCAGCTACCATGCCGGCATGATTGCCAAATATTGGTTTGAACAACTGATTGACGTACCTTGCCAAGTCGAAATTGCCAGTGAATTCCGTTATCGCTCGCCTGTGATTGTGAATAACACACTGTATGTTTGTATTTCTCAATCAGGTGAAACAGCCGATACTTTAGCTGCACTGCGTGATACGCAAAAGCGTGCAGCAGCGAAAAGCTTGAATATCACCACCATGACCATTTGCAACGTGGCAACCTCGTCGATGGTACGTGAAACCAACTATAGTTTGTTGACACTTGCAGGCCCTGAAATTGGTGTTGCTTCGACCAAAGCATTTACCACACAGCTTGCGGCATTGATGCTATTGGTATTGAAAATTGGTCAAATTAAGCAAAGCATTTCAACTGACCGTGTCTCTGAAATTATTGCAGCGCTTTGGCATACACCAAAAGTGATTTTAGATACTTTACAAAATAATGCTGAGATTCTACGTCTATCAGAATTATTTGTTGAAAAAAATCACTGCCTATTCTTGGGTCGTGGAACTGAGTTCCCTATCGCCCTTGAAGGTGCTTTGAAACTTAAAGAGATTTCATATATCCACGCAGAAGGTTATGCGGCTGGTGAATTAAAACATGGTCCATTGGCACTGGTTGATAATGATATGCCTGTGGTGATTCTTGCGCCACAAGATGACATGTTGGATAAACTCAAATCGAATATGGAAGAAGTGCAAGCGCGTGGTGGTGAATTGTTTGTTTTTGCAGATGAAAACAGCGGCATCAAAGCGAAAGATCGTCAACACGTGGTTTATGTGCCAAGTGTGAATGAAATCTTGTCACCAATCGTATACAGCGTACCCGTGCAATTACTCTCATACCATGTTGCAGTGCTGCGTGGAACAGATGTCGATCAGCCACGTAATTTGGCGAAGTCAGTGACGGTGGAATAATAATTTTTGATCAAGGGCTGGAATTGTGTTCGTATAATTAAGTTTGTACCAAATAATTAAGTTTAGATTTAATTATTTAAGTTTGGATATTAATGAAGTAAACGAATAACCCCCCACCCTGTAGAACCAGTGATTCTTCACCAAGTCTACAGGGTTTTTAATATAATTAAATTCAAATTAGAGTCAAACCAGAAATATAAAATTATTACTAATATATTCAATTAGATAAATATATAAAAATCTCACCCTAGATTCAAAAAGCATTCCTTTTTGACCTCACCTTGAAAAAATTTCATTTTTATTTAAAGTATGCTTCGCCTTTCTGCGCAAGAATTCGCATTTTAAATGCGGAAGAATATTATGCAAACTTAATTTCATCTAGAATTAAAGATAGTAAATATTAATACAAACTTAATTTTAAAAATAAAAAACAATGAATAAGATATATCAACAACTTAAGATAAAAAAATAAAACAAACTTAATTAAATTACCATAATTAGACGCAGTATTTGGTCATAAAGCAAAATAAGGGATAAGGAACTATGTGCAAACTCTGAATAAGTCTATTAGCTATTCCTGTTACTAGCAGCCCACCTTATTTAAAATGAGGTATTTCATTCACTGGATATATTAATGTTAATGGATTTGATGTTAATGAGATAAAGCCAAACCGCTGATAAAACTCCATAGCTTTTTGATCCTTAGCATGTATTACAACAAAATTTACGCCAATAATTTGAGCAACTTTTGAAACTTGTTTAAGAGCATGTGCTAAAAGTACTTTTCCAACTCCTTGCCCCTGTGCTGCTTGATCAACGGCAAAGCGACCCACAACCACACAAGGTAAGGGATAACGAGGTAATCGTTTAGTGAGAACAGCATCAACCCCATCAAATCCTATAGAGGTACTTGATAGACAATAAAATCCCCTCACCTGTGCATCATCAATAGCAACATAGGTTTTACTTGTTCCTGATTTCTGATGTTGGGATGCGTATTGTTTTATGAACTTATTTAAATCATCTTGCCCACAATTAAATGATTTTTTCTGATGATGGGCTTGTAAAACCTCAATTTTCATCCAATAAACTCATTAAATTTTTCATCTCATCATTTGCAGGGCGTGGATTTTCAAGCAAATTCATTAACATATCACGATCAGCATTATTTACTTTTAACTCGTGATTAGATTTAAGTAATTCTTTTGCTCGTTCAAATGAGGATTGGATCATAAAGGAACTCACACTAAGACCCAATAAATTCGCAGCTTGCTCAATTACATTCTTTGCATCTACGGTTGAACGAACATTGATTCGTTCTGTTGCTAAGTTAGCCATATTTTCCACCAATTTGTACATCATAATGATGTACAAATTATAGCAGATTAAGGTAGTACTTTAAGATCCAAATTTACATATTTTGTTCTAAAATATTTGGAATAGAAAATAAGCATTTTACTATGAACCAAAATGAATGGTCGGGTTTGAGTCTGAATATGCAATTGGTTTACATAAGAATATGCAACGATGTTTACTAAGATGTAATTTGAATACTTTTGCCTATCATCAACGTTTTTTTAAACTCATTAATTGAGTATTAAAATACCATATTAATTATTAAGTTGCTGAATTAAATAAATAATTAAATAAAAATTATAAAATTTTGTTTGTATATAAATATATTTAAGTTTGTATGTTTTTGCTAAATACAAAATCAACCCGCTTCAGATATGATTAATTATCCACCAAAACCCACAGGTCTTCTGTATGGCAAAAATTATAAAAAACTATGAAGAACTAGTAACAGAAGGGTATGGCCAGGGCCATGGACGCGATTATAAAGCTTGTAAAACTGTTCAAAACTTCAGTTCAATTGGTCGCTCTCACAGAGTACAAGGCCGTGTCAGTAAACGTCTTCATCACTTATTTTCTGATCTAGAGCTATCTACCTTTTTACTGCTTGACTGGAATCAGAACGTTACAGATATTCGCGAGCATTATCCTTTGGATATCTATGATCTTAACTCCATCTGTTCTCGTTTCCGAATGAAAAAAGTGTCGATTGACTATATACCTTTTACCCTATCTTCAGATTTTTTAGTTGATTTTGGTAAGTTTTCTATAGCCCTTGACACTCTTTACAGCAAAGATCTGAATAAAGCTCATGTTATTGAGTCATTAGAAATTAAACGTCGCTACTGGGAAGAAGAGCACAATACGCCGTTCAAGCTGATTACTGAAAAAGACATTCCTGCGACGGTACTAGAGAATATTAAATGGCTGTATGTAGAAAAAAATGATCTTGAAATAACGAATCACATGATTGATCAAGCAGTTTATCTTATGGAAGAAATTAGCCAGTATCCTCAAAGCTCCTTAATCACCTTCTGCAAGCATATTGACCAAACTCAAAAACTGGGTATCGGAACGACGCTCGCATTGTTCAGAAAACTATTTGCACTGCGAATACTGCAATTTAATCTAGAAATTTCGTACTTGGAGCTTAAACTCTCTGATATTCATGCAAGTAATTTGCTCCAGAATGAGAATACAGTCCATGCAACTAATTAATTCAGTTTACATCTTGAATTCAACACAATACCGAATACTCAAATTCCTACCGCAGCATACGGTATGGATTTCTATTGATAATAAAAATGCATTCCCTGAACTCATTTTGTCCAAGGAGCTTCAAACTCTCTCAGATGATCAAAGCCTGATACCAGCACAAGATCCTTATGAATACTTAAAACGATTAAACTTGAGTGAAGATTCTATTCAACTCAAAAAAAGAGAGGAAAACTTTTCAATTATTCAAGAGCTAATTAATGATGAACAAGTTCTTATCAATGCAAAAATAAGAACAGCAAAAGTTAAAATGATACATCTGGAAAAAGAGGTATCAATTAATAAAATTCTACGACTACTAAGACGTTACTGGCAACGTGGGCAAACTATAAATGCTTTGGTACCTGACTATGAAAACTCAGGTGGAAAAGGCCAAAAAAGAGTTATAGGTAATAAAAAGATTGGCAGACCACGAATCTATGAATCAAGTGAAGGTAAGAATGTCACTGAACAGGTTGAATTGTATTTTAAGAAAGCCATCGAAGAGTATTTAATTCCTATCAAAAAACAATCCATTAACGAAACTTATCTTCGGTTTAAAAATTCATTTTCTAAGCACTTTCATCAAGTGCAAGCTGCAGATATTCCAACGTATGCTCAATTCTATTATTTTTATAATACGCGATACAGAAATAAGAACAATTCCAAGGAAATTCTGACGAATCAGAAAACCCTGAAAGATCACAAACCTCTGACTTCAACAGCAACCAAGCAAGCAAATGGTCCTGGTGCGCGTTATGAGATAGATTCAACAATTGCTGATATCTACCTTGTATCATCACGAGATCCATCACAGATTATTGGCAGACCTACCGTATATATTGTTATCGATGTATTCAGCCGAATGATTACTGGGCTTTATGTCGGTATGGAAAACAGTTCATTTAACACAGCCATACAATGCCTCAGCGTTGCAATCCAAGATAAAGTGACATTCTGTCAGAGTTACGGCTTGCAAATACAATCGGAAGACTGGCCTATTTATGGTTTACCTAGTGCCATACTTGCAGACCGCGGTGAACTAATTGGATATCAAATTAAACTTCTTGAAAAAAACTTTTCTGTTCGAATTGAAAATGCTCCACCATATCGAAGCGATGCCAAAGGTATTGTGGAGAGGGCTTTCGGAATCATTCAGTCACGCTTTAAATCCTACGAGAATATCGGTGTTGTTTCTGGATTCAAGGAAAAAAAGAAAGGCGGACATGATTATCGCCTAGAAGCTTGTCTGACTCTAGAAGAGTTCAGAAAAATCATATTAAGCTGCGTCTTATTACGCAATAATTTTGACGTTTTGACAAAATATGATCGCAGTGCCGATATGCCAACTGACCTGCCTTCTATCCCTCTTAAGCTCTGGCAGTGGGGCCTACAGCACCGTACTGGGATGTTGAGACAAGTGGATAACAAATCACTATATGTTGGCTTGCTACCTAGGATCGATGCATCCTTAAGTGATAAAGGACTTAAAGTCAAAGGATTAGTCTATCAATGTTTGGAAATGCATCAACAAGGCTGGTTTATTCGTAACACGACCAAATCCCGCCCGAAAAAGTTGCGGATTGGTTTTGACCCATACTCAGTAAATACCATTTATGTTTTCTTTGATGAAAATAAATTGGAATACTGGGAAGCCCACTTAAGTGATGCCTCACGTCAATATCAGCATCTGACCTGGTGGGAAGCTGAACAAATTCAAAAAGCAATCAAAACTGTTGAAAAACAACATTCACAACTAAAGTCTGTAGCCATTAGTGAATTACAGGATTTTACTGACAAAATCATCCACACAGCACAGAGCCGGCAGGCTCAAGCAGGAGTTCACCAACTTTCTAAAGCACAACGTACTCGGGATATTCGTCAGAACAAACAAGAAGCAATTCAGGTGGAACGTGAGGAACATCTCCAAAATAGGTCCGTCAATTCTATCCGGACTATCCATTCCAACCAAGACAATACTCCAACACCCCCATCTCACAGCAGCAATCTGGATTTGACCAGTCAACCAGACTTAATGAGACAATTATTTGAAGAGGACGATGAAGAATGAATAATAATGAACTCGCGGTCAACACATCGATAGAAGATATCTATGGGAATAATCCTCTCATTACTCAATTACCGCCTATCCTTGACACAAAATCGGTCATTAAACACCTACGAGGGAAACTGAAATTTATTCCAGAACAGCGTTTCTTACCCCAACCAGAAAGAATCCATCTGATTGCTCAGTTGCCTCATGATTTTTTTCAACCACTGACCAAACATCTATCCCTTGAGCAAAAAATTTCTATTATGATTCGGCAAGGTTACGTGAGCAGAAACATCACTAATGGGGATAGACATCGACATTTACACGCTGCTTTTCAGCAACTAGAACCTTCAAAAGAAAGCACTTATCGCTATGCACCCCCCGAGTCGACTGCAACGAGCATGTCAATCATAGGCTGTTCCGGAAGCGGTAAAACAACAACAATGAACAAGATTTTGCGTTATTACCCACAAGTAATTGAACATAAAGAGCTAGGATTAAAACAAATTGTTTATCTTAAAATTGATTGTCCGCATGACAGCTCTTTAAAAAACTTATGCTCAAACTTTTTTAGGGCAGTAGATTTAGCATTAGGCGATACGAACTTCGAGCATCGTTTCACTAGAAGCCGCTTAAATGTGAATGCCATGTTGCAGCAGATGAAAATAATCGCAAATAGTTTTTCCATTGGACTTTTAATTATCGATGAAATCCAGCATTTAAATACAAAAAAATCTGGCGGAGCAGAGATCATTCTTAACTTCTTTGTCACACTTGTGAATGTAGCATCTATTCCAATCGTAATGATCGGGACACCTAAAGCCAATGAAATTCTACAAGAAGACTTGAGATCAGCTAGACGCAGTGCTGGATTAGGCTCTTTAATCTGGGAACCTATGCGCAATGAAGTACCCACTCCCGATCCTAGCACCCCTGATCAAATGATCATTTCTGAATGGTATGCTTTCACCAACAAGCTGTGGCAATATCAATGGGTTCAACAACCAGCTGAACTGACCGATGAATTAAGAAACACTTGGTATTATTATACGCAGGGCATTCCAGATTTAGTGGTTAAACTGTTCTGCTTGGTGCAGATTCATGCAATCACCATTGGTCTGGAAAAAATTACATCTGAACTTTTTAAAAAAGTCTACGAAGAACAATTACAGCCAGTCCACGATATTTTGGATGCACTCCGCTCAGGCAACCCCACACGTATTGCACGGTATTCTGACTTAACTATCCCTCAAGTTCAAATTGAGGAATATGTTGAACAACACCGTTTAAAAGCTGCATTAAAAACGGAAATACAGCGTAAAGATCTAGGACCACATTATTCCACACTTATAGGTATGCTAACGGCCTTAGGTCACCCCGCTGCTACAATAGATCTGCATGTCACTTCTGCATTAAAAAAATATCCAAACGAGAACTTACAGGTACTACTCCAGCATATTCTGGAAGTATTAGACGGCTCTGTAGCAAAAGATAAATTGGACCAGCCTCAGACCACAACTTCGGTAAGAAAACCAAGAACATCACGCAAAGTCATGAAAGCAGAAGAATGGAAGAGCACTGAAGCCAATGACTTACGGAATTTTTTCAGTCAAGCACAAGAAAAGGAAGTAGATGTTTATGAGCTATTAAAATCATCTCACTATTTGTTTGATCCCACCTCTCCTGTGTTGCATTAAACAAAAAATAGAGAGTAAGTGTATTATGATTTCAAATTTTCCAATACCATATCCAGATGAGTTAATTTACAGTGTGATTGCACGTTATGCTATTCACAATGGAATTTTAAGTCCCAAATACCTTACTGAAGAATTATTCAATAATAGAAATTTGACGCCAACTTACGATTTACCGTCTTACATAGACAAATTGGCCAGTTATCTACCAGATTGCTATGATGCACTCCATTTAATCAACCAGCACACCTTATTACCAATTTATCAACCATTTCAACCTGATACAGTGATGCGTTATGCTGTACATGTATTACAGGGTGAACAGTATCAATCATTACATACCAAGTTGGGAAAAAATGCGTCGCGAATCAAATCTGTGAATTTTTTTCGGTTCTGTCCGCATTGTTGGCAAGAACAGATGGAACAATATGGTGAAGTGTATTGGAAACGTAGCTGGCAGATTACAGGATATGAATATTGTATAAAGCATGAATCTGCCCTTTTTGTCAGCTCTGTTCCTTGCAATGGGCTAGACCGAAGATTTTATAATGCTCATTTAAATGTCCTTATTGACTCCTCACAACTTTTTATTAATTCACAAGACTTAAAGCGTCATCTAGAGTTAGCAAAAATAATCGAGGATCTACTTATTCAATCTAGCCATAATGCAGTACAAGATGTTTCGATTTTATCAAATGCCTACTTCAATCTATTGAAAGACAGAGACTTACTGTCAGGTCAAAAAAATATCAATTACGAAAAAGTCCGTCAGCTTGTTGTCGATTATTGGGGCGAAAGTTTTCTTCAATATTATCAATTAGGTGATCTGAGCTCTGAGAACTGCTGGCTCAAAAATATGTGCAGGAAACATCGTAAAGCATTTTCTTATCTTGAGCATTGCATTGTATTAAAATCGCTGGTTCCAGAGCAAAAACCAATTGAAACATATAAGCAATATGTTAGCTTAGCATCTATAGAAAAAACAAACTTAGATCAGCAGCACGAAGCTCCCCCTGTATGGGTTAATAATAAAATAGATATGATATTATCTGAAGATCAAAAACAATGGACAAAATTAATTCAGAAAAATTCTGTTAAGCAGGCACGTCAATGTGATCCTGCACTTTACGCTCGGTTATATCGTAATCATAAGAACTGGCTATTACTGACAAATAAATCTGCTGTGGTATTACCTTCAGCCATTCCCAAGCCACGTGTAGATTGGAAAAAGCGAGATCAACAATTGATTAAACAACTCATCAAAATCCGGGATCAATTATTAGAAGATCTCGACTCTCCACAATGGACAAAAAAGTTTTTTATTAAGCAACTTGGCTCGGTAAGTATGATTGAAAAAAACTGGAGGTTTTTACCACTCACCACCGCCTTTCTAGAGCGTTACGCTGAGTCTGTAGATTGTTATCAAATACGCCGTCTTACACGAACATTTATTCGCCAATACACTGAAAATCAGTTCTATCCACCGAGTGTTTTTCTTCGACTATCCGGATTAAGCCCTGAACGATTAACGCCAGAAGCTCGTAGATTTTTTAATAGTATTTGGGGGTGAAATTAAAAATGAGTGATTGTCTGATCGAATATTTACCGAAAGATATGATTTATTATACTGCGAAAAAAATTAGTCGACATGGTCAAACTCGGTTTGATATTGATACTTGTTTATTTAACCCTCTTATTAAACGGTATATTCATCTTAAATTGCCAATTGAAAGTATTCTTCTTTATTACCATAAAACTCCAATTGCCAATCCTGATCCACAGAAATTATTTAACCACACCCTGAAATCAGTGGATTTTTCAGCGCTCAACGTTTTAGATTTATCCAAGAACAATTATCAAAAAACGCATAACGGTCAGTTATACTTTGAGTTTAATTATGATTCACCCATATTAAAGAAAAATATGACAATTCTTTTACCTAAGCTTATTCTTGCTCGGGATCTATTTTTTTCACACCCCTATCTTTTACGTGCAGCACTTTTTGCAGAAAATTATTCAACAGATATTTTAGTGGATATGAATGATGAAAATGCTATACATATTAATATTGCGCAAAACAAAAAAATTATGAGAGCTGATATCTCTGATCCTCATTTTTTAAAGAAGCTCGCTTTAATTTTATTACAGCCGGACTTAAATAAGGCCTTCCTTAGTATTTATCAAAAAACAATTGTTGATCAAAAAGGTGTTAAAAGCTTTAATTTTGATATGGAAGCTCCTAATATCAAAAATATTAACCTAACAGTAGAGGGTATTTTTAATAAAAAAACAGGTATTTACAGAATTGAGCGCATCACGTCTTTCAAAAATCTTGATACAGCTATCAACCGCCCTATTCAATTTCATTTCACTTCAAAAAAGATTATACAACAAATAAAAAATGCTCAAGGACAAAATCCCAAGCAGTCAACACCAACATGTCCACCTAGAGAAAAATTAAATCAAAAAGCTGATGCAGATATCGATAAACTAATAGCCAAACTAAGAAACCTCCCAGGAAAAATTTATACGATAGAAGAATTAAAAATTTCTTTAGAGACGCCCCCTTCCGAAACTACCATACGGCAAAGACGAAAGCAGATGGATAAAGACCAAAATCAAGAAGAAGGATTTGCTGGCGGAGAAGGAGATATAGAGGGTACTCTGCCTGGAGTTACAACAGAATCAGATATTCAACTAGAGCGAGTCACTCATAAAGACTTGATTAAGGTATTGGACAAAATTGAACAAAAAGGATATGAAATCAAAGAAATTAAGAATTCACCGTTTAAAAAATATAAACGTTTCCGAGGCCACAAGTTTTCTAACGCCAATCAACTACGATACTTTTATGTCTATAGAATTATAAACACAAAAAATGATGAACAATTCTATCTATGTGAAATTGATACATCAGATGGAAAAAAGAACATCTCTACACTATTACTCCGATATGAAGAAAAAACTCAATTATTAATTGAGATAGATTTCGAAAAATTAAACAATTCAATACTTTCTCAATCACTCAGTTGGCCTAAAAAGTTTATATCTGAAGTAAGAGGTATTACCGCCTTTACTACAATTAATCATCCTTCAAAAAAGGAACAACTAGACGATGTAAATTATTATGTTGACTGGGCTCAACGGATCTTAGCAAAGGTAAAATCAATATAAAGGTTAAACAGTATCTTGGCATATAGGAGCGATTTTCCTTCTATAATCATACCTTCCTTACTTCGCAGGAATTATTTCGAGAATTTAGATGACACAACTTACTTGTTTTAAAGCCTATGACATTCGCGGCAAACTTGGTACAGAACTCAATGAAGAGATTGCTTATAAAATTGGCCGTGCCTATGGGCAAATTTATCAACCTAAAACAGTGGTTGTGGGCTGCGACATCCGTCTCAGCAGTGAAGATTTAAAACAAGCCACCATCAAAGGTCTGAATGATGCGGGTGTTGATGTATTAGATTTAGGTATGACGGGGACTGAAGAAGTCTATTTCGGTGCCTTTCATCTAGATGTTCAAGGTGGGATCGAAATCACGGCAAGCCACAACCCGATGGACTATAACGGCATGAAATTGGTCCGCGAAAATGCACGTCCGATTGGAGCCGATTCAGGGTTAAAAGAAATTCGCTTATTGGCTGAATCAGGCAACTTTAATGAAGTTATCACTAAAGGCAAAACTGAAAAATACAATATTCTTCCTGAATATATTGATCATTTAATGTCTTATATTGATCCTGCCAAAATTCGCCCACTCAAATTGGTCATGAATGCGGGTAACGGCGCTGCTGGTCATGTGGTTGATGCCATTGAAGCAAAATTTAAACAGCTCAATATGCCTGTTGAATTTGTCAAAATTTACAATGATGCCGATGGTACTTTCCCGAATGGTATTCCCAACCCAATTTTAGTTGAAAATCGTGACAGTACTCAAAATGCAGTGCTTGAACATGCTGCGGATATGGGCATTGCTTGGGATGGTGACTTTGACCGCTGTTTCCTGTTTGATGAGAAAGGTCAATTTATTGAAGGCTATTATATTGTTGGACTCTTAGCTCAAGCATTTTTACTCAAGCAAGCTGGTGAAAAAATTGTGCATGACCCACGTCTTGTATGGAATACCTTTGATGTCATTGAACAATACCAAGGTGAAGCCATTCAGTCTAAATCAGGGCATTCATACATCAAAGAAAAAATGCGTGAGCACAATGCAGTGTATGGCGGTGAAATGTCAGCGCATCATTACTTCCGTGATTTTGCTTACTGTGACAGTGGTATGATTCCTTGGTTATTGGCAATTTCTGTACTCTCAGAAACCCAGCAAACATTGTCTTCACTGGTTGAAGGTATGATTGAAAAGTTCCCTTGTTCGGGTGAAATCAATTTTAAAGTTGCGGATACTCAAGCCACCATTCAAAAGATTTTTGATCACTTTGCCGATCAAAATCCTGCAATTGATGAAACGGATGGTGTCAGTCTGAATTTTGGTGCATGGCGTCTAAATGTACGTGCTTCCAATACTGAACCTTTATTACGTCTCAATATTGAAAGCCGTAAAGACCAAAATCCGAAACCGATGCAAGCCTACGTGGATGAATTAACACAGCTGATTCAAGGTTAGTATTGTTCTGCATTCCAATAAAAAAAACCATTCAACTTATTCATTAAGTTGAATGGTTTTTTTCTTAGCTCAACTAGAAAGAAATTCTATTTAAGCTGACAACTGATTAAAATAATGAACGATCCAATGGAATTTCGACTCCGATAGACACTCCCGCATCTTGACCATAGACATCAGAATCACTCACCCATCCATTCAGTTTCAATGGCGCATTTGGTTTTAAGTAATGTGTCCAAGTAAGATCTAAAGCTTTAATTTCATCTTTTTGAGTAAATGCCTGATTATTTATCGAATTTGACTGATTCACTTTGGCCACCATTACTCGCCCATTTAAGCGATTCATAACATCAAAGCGAATGTCTCCACCGAAACTTACCATTTGACCATCCCCGCCCATGGCATGCCCTAACGGGAAGCCGTGTTGGTAATAACCATCTTTATAAATATAATGATTATAGGAAATACCTTGTACGTCTCCATTGGTTCGAGTATCAGCCCATTCTGCATACACCTGCAGAGGTAAATTATTTAATTGTGAAGAATAATCGACACCTGCTAAATACATTTTTTTTGAAGGAAGAAGCCCAGCTTCATCTTCACCTACATATTGCCCATAAAGGCTAATCGGGACACCACTCCAGTGGTTTAAATTAAGGCGTGCATCAAAACCCGCAATTTGATTAGACTTATCTAGATTGCCATCATAAAAGTTGTCATTGCCTTTAATTGCATTCCAAAGAGAATCCCAACTTTCTGAACGTCCTTCCCCACCCCACTGAAGCATCCGAGAAGCGCCTAGCTCCAAATAAGACAGTGGCTGAACGGTGACGCGTAAACCTAATAATTTTGCATCTGCAATCGCATTGTAATCATCCAATTGACCTGCAAAGGCTTGATATTGCCAAGGTCCAATCCAAGACAACCATTTTGTTTCAAATGCGTTTTGTTCAGCGCGTTGCATGGTCAAACCATAGACTGGACGACTCGCATCACCTCGAACTAGACTGCCATCATGTCCTGGTCCCCAATAGGTCGGGATTTGTCCAGCAATGAGCCATTGATTCCACCATTTACCCGCAAGATATGAGCCTTCTACATTGACATCCTGCCCATGATCAATGATCGGATCTTTTTCAGCATTGACACGCAGTCTTGCATCCCACTGCGCGCCGCCAGCATTCAATTCAAGCGCTGCTTGATATTGAGACTTTTGCTCATCTGCAAATTGTTGCGGAATATTTTGTGGATCTGTTTCAGCGAATAGTGCCAACTTCACAGACGTATTTTCAGCCTCCAGACTGGCTTTAACTGAATTGAAAACCTTCTGCTGAGCTAGATTTTCAATTTTGGCATTTGACAGAGCACGCTGAATTTCATCGCCGCTCAAAGGCCAGGTTGATGTACTAATTTGAATCACGCCTTGTTGATTTAACCAATTTAAATCTGTGCGTACATCTTGGTTATTTAATACAATCCCTTGAGCAGCAACGGGCAAAGCTAAAGTAGATAATATTGCAAATGATAGAGTTCTAAGGTTTTGATATGTCATAAATTTTTTAAATTAGTTTATCTATCACATATCATAGCGATTTTTTTTAGATAAAAGAAAATAAGTACTAGATTATTTGCACAATCCATACACAATTTGATCTTAAATTCAAACGGGCATGATATTCAGTGTTTTGTATGGCTAAAGCTCTATCGCATTAGCCATACATTCTTAGATGAATCTCAAAGCTGAGATTTAACTCTGATTAAACCCATTAGGATTCAACTTTTGCCAGTTCCAGCTATCCTTCAACATATCTTCTAACCCATATTCAGGCTGCCAACCTAATTCTGCGACTGCACGGGCATTATCGGCAAATGACGTTGCCACATCTCCCTCGCGGCGCGGCACATATTCAAATGGAATCTCAACACCATTCACCTTCTCAAAGGTATCTCGAATTTGTTTAACCGAAATTCCATTGCCTGTGCCGATATTCCAAGCGCGGCATCCTTGTGCATTTAAGCGATTATGTAAGGCACATAAATGTGCATTGGCCAAATCCACCACATGGATATAATCACGTACACCCGTACCATCTAGCGTGTCATAATCATTGCCAAAGATTGCTAATTTTTCACGGCGACCAACTGCCACTTGAGTGACATAA
This sequence comes from Acinetobacter sp. YH12027, assembly GCF_013420085.1. NCBI lineage: Bacteria > Pseudomonadati > Pseudomonadota > Gammaproteobacteria > Moraxellales > Moraxellaceae > Acinetobacter > Acinetobacter sp. YH12027. The sequence continues at coordinate 66,757 of NZ_VOYW01000012.1, read as the reverse complement.
GGCATTAAGTTATTCGGAATCCCTTGCGGGTCTTCGCCAATTTGACCACTCTGATGTGCGCCCACCGGGTTAAAATAACGTAGCAAGGCAATCGACCAACGCTCATCTGCAGCCGAGAGTTTTTCCAACAACTGCTCAACAATCAGTTTGGTGTAGCCATAGTTGTTGCTTGGCATACCTGTAGGCATGTCTTCATTTAATGGCGATACATTGGCTTCATCATAAACCGTCGCAGATGAACTAAACACCAGCTTAAACACTTGAGCACGTTCCATGGCTTTGACCAAACTAATCGAACCCGAAATATTGTTTTCAAAATATTTTAGCGGCTCTTTCTGACTTTCACCCACGGCTTTTAAACCTGCAAAATGAATCACCGCATCAATCTGATGCTCTTGAAAAATTTGCTCTAAAATCTGCTGATCGAGGATATCGCCTTCAACAAAGTCTAATTTTTTAGCTGCCAGTGCCTGAACACGTGCTAATGACTCGACAGAACTGTTGGATAAATTATCCAGTACGACAACTTCATGCCCTGCGGTTAAAAGTTCAATACAGGTATGTGAACCAATATAACCCGCACCACCAGTTACTAAAATTTTAGCCATTATTCTTTCCTAATAGTATCTGCAATAAACCTTGTGTTGAGGCGTCTAGCGCAGAAAGATCATTCTGTTCCCCATTCAAAATAGGTAGTAACTGATTGGCAATTTCCTTACCTTTTTCTACGCCCCATTGATCGAAAGGATTGATATTCCAAAGCACTGATTGTACAAATACCTTATGTTCATACATCGCGATTAGCATACCCAAGCTATAAGGATTCAGTTCTTGCAATAAAATGGTTGAACTCGGTTGATTGCCTTCATATTTTTTATATTCAGGCAAATTTTGCACTTCATTTTGATCTAATGCTTGATTACCAAATGCCAGCAAGCGCGATTGCGCCAAGCAATTGGATAAGGCCAAATGATGCTGTTCAACTAGCGCCTCTGCATTATCGACATAGGTAAATTGTTGCGCCTTATAACGCTGTACCGGGGCAATAAAATCACAACTGACGGCCTGACTGCCCTGATGCAATAATTGGTAAAAAGCATGCTGTGCATTCGGACCCACTTCGCCCCAAATAATCGGACAGGTATCCCAATTAACTTTTTGACCATTACGCTGAATCGACTTACCATTCGACTCCATTTCCAACTGCTGCAAATAAGAGGCGAAATATTTCAAACGTCCGTCATAAGGCAATACCGCATGGGTTTGAATATCAAGAAAATTATTATTCCAAGCCCCCAATAAACCCATCAATACAGGAATATTTTGTTCAAAGGGTGCAGTCTGAAAATGCTGATCTATGGCATGAGCACCTGCCAATAGCTGTTTAAAACCTTGAACCCCGATCGTCAGTGCAATCGGTAAGCCGATGCATGACCAGAGTGAATAGCGACCACCGACCCAATCCCAAAGCAAAAATTGATTTTCAGCGGCAATGCCCCATTCGGTCATTTTATCTGCTTTGGTTGATACGCCAATAAAATGATGTTTTAAAATTTGTGATTCTTGTCCAAGTGCTTTTTCAAGCCATAAACGCACCGTTTGCGCATTGGATAAGGTATCAATCGTCCCAAAGGATTTAGAGGAAATAATAAACAGCGTGGTTTCAGGGCGAAGTTGATGCAATAAATCTGAAAGCTGGCTACCGTCTATCGTCGACACAAAATGCATATTAAGCGGTTTTTGCGTGGCTTTTTTAAAGTCAGATAAAGCATGACTGACCATCAGCGGTCCTAAGTCTGACCCACCGACCCCAATATTGACCACATCCTGAATCACTTCACCCGTGGCACCACGGTATTGGCCTGCATGGATTTTTTCCACCAAGGCATACATACGCTCAAGCTGGGTATGCACTTGCTCAGTCAATGCAGCGTAGGCATCGGTCTGTTCGGAAGCGCATGCTGCTGTACTGGTCGCAGGCAAACGCAAGGCCCAATGCATCGCATCGCGCTGTTCGGTATAGTTGATTTTCTCTGAGCCCGTTGCCGTTGAAAATAAACGTCCAATCCACTCAGCAAGCTGACGCTGCTGTGCAAACTGAACCAGAGTCTGCAACACCTTGGCATCAATCCGATGCTTACTATAGTCAAACAGCACGCTGTCCAAAGCCACCGAGAAACGCTGAAAACGCTGTGGATCTTGAGCAAACAGCTGATTTAAATGCAGTTGCTGAAACTGTTGCTGTAATTGTTGTAACTGCGGCAAAGCATTGTCACTTTGGGATATCGAGGTTTGCGTCTGTGGCATTGTGCTACGAATCATTAGCGACCTACTCCCATATAAGCAAAACCTTGTGCCTTCACAAATTCAGGATCATAAATATTACGACCATCCAAAATCAGCGGATGCTGCATCTGCTGCAACAAAGTTGGATAATCTAAACTCCAATATTGTTTCCACGCAGTCAACACACATAATGCCGATGCCCCCTCTACCGCTTGATATTGGTCTGCACATAAAATCAGATCATCACGCTGGCCATACTGTGCCACAATTTCAGGCAAAGCTTGTGGATCGTGCAGTTTTACCGTCACACCCTGCGCCCACAACGCAGGCAACATCACATGAATGGGAGAATGTTGCACCCGTGCTGTATTTTCTTTAAAGGCCGCGCCCCAAATCGCCACAGTTTTGCCGTTTAAATCACCCTGATAATAATTCCATAGCTTTCTAAACAAGAGTTCTTTTTGTTGTTCATTAATGTCCCAGACCTGCGCCAACAGCTGACTTTTCACCCCTGTGGTGGATACGGTACTGGCCAGAGTCTGAATATCATGACTAAAGTTTTCACCACCAAACCCCGCACCAGGATACATATATGATGCACCAATACGGCTATCTGCCGCCATACCCTGCCGCACATGCTCAATATCAATTCCCAGTTTTTCTGCCACCACCGCCAAGTCATTGATATAACTGATACGAGTCGCCAACATGCCTGAAATACTCAGTTTGGTAAATTCTGCATCCAACACAGGCATAAACAGATATTGCTGCGCACGTGGGAATAAGGGGCGGAGTAATTCTTTGAGTTTGACTTGCGCACGTTCATTTTCACAACCCACCGTGAGTTGCTGTGCGCGGGTCATACTTTGAATGGCATTGCCCTCTTGAATCATGTCGGGCAAATACATCCAGTCATCTTGTGGCAAGATTTTTTGCAGGCGCTGTGTGCCATTTAAACCCAAAGTCGAGGCATTGATCATCAGTTTAGGATGAATAATCGGACGTTGTTGCAACTGCCTCAAAACGGTTAAGGCGTGTGCTTCTTCAGTCGGGTTCAAACTGAGTAAATACACATCCACATCTAAAGGCAACGCAGCAAAATCACAATAGTGTAAAAAGCCTTTGCTGCATTGTTGTTGTAATAACAGGCTCAAAGCTTGGTCTTGAAAGCTGAGATGTTGCTGTTCGAGTGGATGAGCAGCATCCTGAAAGATATCGCACCAATAGACGTGATGCCCACATTCTGCCAAGAGTGCAGACATCACGCCTGCATAGAGGGTTTTTCCAAAGACTGCGACTTTCAAAATGTGTTCCTGTGTATTGGTTGATGCTGTTTACTTCACGTGGGTTCCTCCCTGAGCAAGAGTTTAAGCACTGCTTTAAATTCTTGCGTAAGAAGGGAGGCTAGGAGAGATTTTCTAATCTCCCCCCCCTTAATCACCTTTATGACTCAAGCTTTAACTCTTGAATCAAGGCTTTAAAATCATCGCCTAATTTTGGATGATCGAGTCCATAATGCAACACTGCTTTTAAGTAACCCAACTTGCTGCCACAGTCAAAAGTCTGACCTTGCATACGGTAAGCTTCCACCACACTATTTTGCTGCAACATGGCAATCGCATCGGTCAATTGAATTTCATTGCCCGCCCCTTTAGGGGTGTTTTCAAGTAAAGTCATAATTTCTGCAGGCAAGACGTAACGCCCCACCACCGATAAATTAGAAGGTGCCGTGCCTACTGCAGGTTTTTCGACAATGCCCTGCATCACGGTACTTTCACCTTCAGCAGGTGCTGCGGCTACATCGACAATACCGTATTGATCGACCAAATGATCTGGCACTGCTTCAACCATAATCTGTGCAGCGTTGCTTTGCTCAAAACGCTGAATCATACGCGCTAAGTCATTTTGTGCAGCATCATCTTTAACCAATACATCGGGTAACAGCACTGCAAAGGCGTCATTGCCCACTACAGATTTAGCACATAAAACCGCATGCCCTAAGCCTAAAGGTTGTGGCTGACGTACACTCACGACACTGACATGTGCAGGTAAAATTTCGGTAATTTCTTTGAGCAAATCCAATTTTTGTTTTTGTACTAAAGTGGTTTCTAACTCAAAGTTACGGTCAAAGTAGTTTTCAATGGAGGCCTTAGAGGAATGGGTCACCAAAATAATTTGCTCAATCCCTGCTGCAACTGCCTCGCGCACTACATATTCAATCGCAGGACGATCGACCACGGTCACCATTTCTTTAGGGATAGATTTACTGGCAGGTAAAAAACGGGTGCCTAAACCTGCAACGGGTAAAATGGCTTTTTTAATCATCTCAGATACCTAATTTCACACAAATTTTTTAGTTAAATTTTACTCATCAACAAGTTGAACTGACTTACTTCAACTTAGTTTTTGAAATTTAGTTCACCTTAATTTCTGTACCACGTACATAACCATCAACATAGTGTTCCAGCTGTGCCAAAGCCCAGTCGATATCACTTTGAATTGCAGTTAAGTCATGCATACGTTCAAATACCAACAGCAATTCATCTAACGGGTACATTTTTTCAAAAGAACGTAAAATACGGCTATGTTGAGTAATTTCGGTATTGTCTGAATCAATCAACAATTCTTCATAGAGTTTTTCGCCTGGGCGTAAACCTGAATATTGAATTTCAATATCACCTTCCTGACTGCCTGTTTCACGTACTTTTAAACCACTTAGTGCAATCATTTGACGGGCCAAGTCCTGAATGCGTACAGGTTCCCCCATATCCAGCAGGAATACATCGCCCCCCTGACCTAAAGCACCCGCCTGAATCACCAATTGCGAGGCTTCTGGAATGGTCATAAAGTAACGGGTGACTTCAGGATGGGTGACGGTGATTGGACCACCTATGGCAATTTGTTGCTTAAATAAAGGAACAACTGAACCGGAAGAACCTAAAACATTACCAAAACGAACAATACTAATTTGTGTTTGGTTTTGAGCCTCAGCCATCGCTTGACAATACAACTCCGCCATTCGCTTGGAAGCACCCATGACATTGGTGGGACGCACGGCTTTATCGGTAGAAATGAGTACAAAGGTTTCTACACCTGTTTTGACCGCTGCATTTAAGCTAAATGCCGTACCAATGGCGTTGTTTTTCAGACCTGCCAATGGGTTGCATTCTACCAAGGGCACGTGTTTGTAAGCAGCCGCATGGTACACAGTTTGAACCCTATACTGCTCCATCACTCGCTCTAGTTTGGCCTGATCGAGCACTGAACCTAAAATCGGGATAATCGTGACATCACTATTTAAACGTAATTCTTTGTCAATACTATATAAGGCAAATTCGGTCAGTTCATAAATTACCAAGGCTTTGGGTTTATTTTTGACAATTTGGCGACACAGTTCAGAACCAATAGAACCACCCGCGCCTGTGACCAAGACCATTTTGTCTTGAATATTTTTAGCCAACAGTTCGGGGACTGGCGGCACAGGATCACGCCCAAGCAAGTCAATAATATCGACTTCCTGAATATCCGATACGCGAATTTCACCATCGACCAGTTTGGTCAGTCCTGGAATTTCGGTAATTTTAATATGTGCAGGCTCTAAGAATTTGACGATCTCACTTTTACGCATCCGTCCTACAGAAGGCAGTGCAATCAAAATTTCATCGACATTTTTTTTAGCCAGAAATTTTAATGCGCTGTCTGCGTCATAAACTCTTAAACGTCCCAACTGCTGCCCAGTGAGTGACGGATCATCATCAATAAACAACACGGGTAAGTGTTCATCGGAATTGTATAGTGCTGCTGCAATTTGCTGTCCTGCATTGCCTGCGCCATAAATCGCCACACGTTTTTTTTGTACATCGGCTTGTAAATAAGAACGCACGATAAAGCGAATAAAGCCACGGCTAAACCAAACCCATGCGAACATGAGAAATCCGAACATGAGCGGAATAGAGGTGGGAATAAAGGCATCGGTAAAATAAGCCAAAGCATACAACCCAGCCACAGTCAAAGAGGTGCCTAGCCCCAATTTAACCATAAACAGTTCGCTGTAGGTGCGCACAATAAAGCGATACACCCCAAAAATAAACAGCGATATAACTGCAATCACACTCACCCATACCGAACCAAAAGCCAAATTGGGTACAACTTCTGCCCCCAAATCAAACTGACGAATGGCATAACATAGCCACAGCAATACAGGAAATACACAAAAGTCCAGCACCATTAAAAATGCAAGTTTGACTAAGCGGGGGGATTCTACAGCAGGTTCGATAATGGATTTCACGGAAAGAAACTTCTCAATTTTTTACTGAGGATGGTTTGGATGAGATATCTTAAAACAACCCTCAGTTCACACTATTTTTATAAAAGTAAGATATATGACTTTGCAATATTTTACTCTGTTTTCGGTTTAAAGATTAGATGACTCTATCGCGCTGCAATAGCCTAATTATGTAAAGCTGCACCAACTAAAACCTGACGCAGCCCTTTATGCACTATGACAAGATGAAGATCACCTCTTTAGGGCTGCATCACAAGTATGACTTAGCCTGCCATCTGTTGTATCACCTGTTGAATTACCGCAATGGTTTTTGTGATACTGTCATCGCTTAAGCTTGGATGTACCAAGAACATTAAACTGGTTTCGCCCAATTGCTGTGCATTGACCAAACGCTGTGCAGGTCGCCATGCGGTGCCATCAAAGGCGTGTTCTAAATACACTTCTGAACATGAGCCGCTAAAACAAGGTACATTCAGCGCATTGATTTCCTGCATGATACGATCACGTGACCAACCCACAGGTAACTGTTCGCTATTTACCTGCACATAGCACTTGTAGTTGGCATGTACATAGTCACTGTTTGGATAGTGCACAGTAAAATATGGACTGTCCTGAAACGCTGCTAAAATGCGCTGTGCATGCTCGGTACGTTTTTGTGTCCATTCTGGCATGCGCTGTAATTGAATACGTCCAATCACTGCTTGCATTTCCATCATGCGCCAGTTGGTGCCAAATGAGTCATGTAACCAACGGAAACCCGGTGGGTGCTGTTTGTGATAAATGCTGTCGTAATTTTTACCGTGGTCTTTGTACGACCACATTTTTTTCCATAGGTTTTCATCATTAGTGGTGACCATACCGCCTTCGCCACCTGTGGTCATAATTTTGTCCTGACAGAAAGACCACGCACCAATATGTCCAATTGAACCTGCAGATTTACCTTTGTACATCGCACCATGTGCCTGTGCACAGTCTTCAATCACATACAGCCCCTTTTCTTTTGCAAGTTGCATAATCGGGTCCATATCACACATCCAGCCTGCCAAATGCACACAAATAATGGCTTTGGTATTTGGAGTCAGTACCGCTTCAATGGTGCGAGCAGAAATATTTTGTGAGTCGAGCTCTACATCAGCAAAAACCGGATTGGCCCCGACAGTCACAATGGAGCTTGCCGACGCTAAAAAGGTCCGTGAGGTGACAATGACATCATCACCTGCACCAATATTAAGAGCTTTTAAGGCCACATCCAGTGCAACTGTGCCATTGGCCAGTGCCACTGCATATTGAGTTCCTGCAAAGCGGGCAAATTCTTTTTCAAATTCGCGACATTCCTGCCCGGTCCAGTAATTTACTTTGTTCGAGAGCAATATTTGAGATACGGCATCTGCTTCCTGTTGAGTAAAGCTTGGCCATGGTTCAAAGGCAGTGTTTAGCATTTTTTTCCTTAAATATAATCTTGGCAATTAATATCAATATTAGGTGTGGTATCTACAGGACAAACAACATTTATAAATTCAATTGCATCTGGTTGGGCATCAAACTCTCGCTTAAGAATAGCTACGCTATAGAGATCATGCCATTCTCCTTTACGGAATATTGCTTCACGTTGACGCCCCTCAAGCCTCCAACCACACTTTTTCATATAAAGACCAAGGCTTGGTCCATTAAAGTCTAGTATTGGAGCCACTAAACGCCTTAAACCTACATTATAAAAAGACCAAGCCGTGACTAGTTTAATCGTTTCAGTACCTAAACCAGACTTAGTATAATCAGCCAATATTTTTATTCCAGAAGTAGCAGAACCGTTATGTAAATCTATTTCCCATAATCCAGTAATACCAATGCTTTTTCCGCTTTCATTATCTACAATAACAAACCTAAAGTTAGAGCCACTACTACTCCCTTGACTCTCAATCCATTTTTTTTGTGAATGCAGTGAAACTGGAAATGACCAACCAACAACATGCTGAGATACAGCAGGTTCGTTGAACAAACTTTGTAATAGAATATCGTCTGACAATTCTAGTGGTCTCAGAGAAATTTTATTTCCTTTAATCATTACTATCTTAACTCTTTCTATAAATAGGAAAAAAATCAGATAAATTCGATATTTCATCGATACTAAAACCTGATTTTAATGAAAGTTCTTGATAAGCATCTTCATTTACCACCATTCTTATAGTAGAAAATTTCATATCAGTAGCGGAGAAACCCTTTTTAAATTTGTAAAGGGCATCTGTATTACCACCAACTCCACCTCCTAAATGTAATACTGAATAATTATTTTCAACACCCCACTTAATCATATAATCAAGTATAATTTTAGAGGGTTGATATTTTCTTCCTTCTATAGATGTGCCAGACAAATGATATTGTATAATCGTATTGTGTAATAAAAATAAGGATGCTCCTATCACTTGATTACCACATTTAACGACTACCAACTTAAGCTTTTTTCCTAATTTTTCTTTTAAATCTAAAAAATAGTTTTCGTTAAAAAAATAGAATTCTGAAGCAGAAAGATACTTCATTGTTTCTATATATATATCTAAAAATTCCTTATAATATAAAAAACCCTCATCATCAACCAAAGTTAAATTATTGTTTTTATTTGACTTTTTTAAATCATATTTATGACCTGATGAATATTTTTGTTGAATTTCGGAGTACTCCCTATTTAAGTCCACACTTAAAGTCAGACCATTATCAAAATAAAAAGGCGACTTATCAAGCCCATCATTTAACAACGGATGCAATCTAAGAAAAACACTAACACAATTAGTTTTAATTAAATAATTTTTCAAATAATTTAGAGCATTTAATTTAAAATCAAGTGAAGCATTTAAACTAAAAGCGACTCCTCCATAACCATATGGAGTAAAAAAATCAAAATAATCAGTATCTTTTATTAATCTTTTTATCAAAGGAAAAAAAGCTTTTTCAGCTTGACAAACAATTAATAAATAAAATAATTCATCACCCTCATTAAGCTCACAACTGCTGACCCACTCTTTCGTATGATATATATCAGCATCAAAATTAGTTAAAAGTTCATTTTCAAAAAACGTATTAGCTTCATTAATCCTATAAACATTGTAAGTCATCTATCTATCCACATAAAAGAGAGGCTACAAAGAAGTTACTTCTTAGTATTTTCTTTATCTTTTTTTTCCAAAAGATCCAAAATACCCAAGTCATCAACCTCTTCAATTTTTTGACCAGTTTTAATGCCATCGGCCCCACATACGACCAAAAAAGTTTTAAAAATAATTTTTACATCCAAACAAAAATTTAGATTCTTTACATACTCAATATCTAAATCAGTTCTTTGTTTAAATGTTAACGACTGTCGCCCCATGACCTGTGCTAAACCTGTCATACCTGGTTTAACCTCATGCCTCCTCTTTTGATGTTCATCAAAAAGCTCTAAATGTAAATCTAATAATGGTCGTGGTCCAACTAGACTCATATCCCCCTTAATCACATTTATGATTTCTGGTAATTCATCTAGACTTGTTTTTCTTAAAAAAGCACCTACTTTTGTGACACGGCTTGCATCGGACAACAATCGATTTTCACCTTCTCTAGGCTCACGCATAGTTCTGAATTTATACATGATAAAAGGTTTATTATTTTTTCCAATTCTTTCTTGTTTAAAGAAAACTGGACTGCCCATAGAGAAAAAAACTAGAATTGAGATCAATATTAAAAAAGGTATTAAAATAATAAAAATTAATATACCTAAAATAATATCAATGTAGTTTTTAGTTACATGTTTATACATATTAATCTTCATAAAGTTATGACTATGGATAGTAATGCTCGGTAATATTTGAGACAGATTGACTCCGTTTATCTAATGTAAAATCTAAAACATTAGAAAATTGCACTGCTAAATTATCTCTATCAAATTGTGTTTGAGCTAGTTTTTTTGCATTACTTACAGCTTGAGTTAGCTTACTTTCATCCATAAGAAAATCTACTAGATCTATAGCAGCTTGCTCTATAGTTTTATTCCATACTACCAAACCACAATTATTATGTTCAATAATATCGACCATCCAGCCACCATAGTTAATTAATATAGGAGTACCAGCAGCCAGAGAATCAAAAAACTTATTAGCTGAATTTGCCCTCATTTCAGGTTTATCAATAAAAAGTGCAGTACTTAAAGTTGCAGCCTTCAATACAATAGGAATTTCTTTTTTAGGAATACTCTCCATAATAAATAAGTTAATATTTAAAACCCCCTTCTTTCTAGCATATTCTTTCACTAATTCAAACTCAGCTCCCGCTCCTATTAATAAGAAACGAATTTCAGAATCTATTTTATAAACTTCTTCCGCCAAATCAACCAAATAGGAAACACCGTTTATAATACCAAAAGTCCCTGTATAAACGACCAATTTTCGCTCACCAAGCCAATCAAATTTATACCTAAAATTATTTACTAGCGAAAAATCTATTTCAAACAACTCATTATCCGAACTATTAGGAATAACAGCAATCTTGTTATATGGGTAACCCGCTTTAACTATTCCCTCTCGCATACCAGGTGAAAGTGCAATTATAGAATCAGAGTTTTTATAAGCCCAACTTTCCAATAAATATGCCAACTTTTGTGTAAATTTATTTTTTAAAGCACCCATTGCAATTGGAAGTTCTGGCCATAAATCCCTCACCTCAAATACCATAGGTACATTTAGTTTTTTTGCTGTAGACACAGCAGGTAAAGCAATAGTTAAAGGCGTGCTTGTTGCAAAAACAATGTCAGCATCTTTGAAAGTCTTTCCCTTTTTAGCCGCATGATAAGCAAATCTAAAAAATGCTTTTATTCGATCTATATAAGACATTTTATTATTATAATAATTGGGGAACCAATGAACATTAATTCCTGCTTCATTCGTTATATACCAATCTTTTTGATCTGTTTCATTAACCCAAGATGTAATCATATGAACTTCATGCCCAGCAGCAACAAGACGTCTTGCCATTTCATATGAACGCGTACCACCAGACATTTCTGGTGTATTAAAATACTGATGAAAATATATAATCTTCATAATTGAACTCAATTATTATTAAAAATATCGCGTGTATAAATTTTTTCAGCAATATCCAACAAGTCATCATCCATACGATTTGTTAGCACCAAATCTGAATTACTTTTAAAGGTAATAAGGTTATGCTCTACAGGACAATCATTAAATATATTCAAATTTAAGGTGGGCTCATAAATAACAACTTTAATACCTGATTTCTGAAGTAATGAAATTATAGTATGAATTGCTGAATATCTAAAGTTATCTGAACCATGCTTCATAATTAGTCTATAAACTCCTACTACTTTAGGGTTTTTAGATAAAATTTGGTCTACAATAAATTTTTTTCTTGTACTATTAGCATTTACAATTGCGGTTATTATATCATTAGGGACATCCTTGTAATTAGCCAATAGCTGCTTAGTATCTTTAGGCAAACAATAACCACCATAACCAAAAGAAGGATTATTATAATAGTTCCCAATTCTTGGATCTAAACTAATACCTTCAATAATTTGTTTTGTATCAAGATTTTTCAACTCCGCATAGGTATCTAATTCATTAAAAAAAGAAACTCTTAACGCTAGATAAGTATTTGCAAACAGTTTAATTGCTTCTGCTTCATTAGAGTTAGTAAGAAGTATTTCTACATCTTTCTTCACTGCACCTTCTAATAATAAATTAGCAAATTCACGTGCTCTCTCAGATTTTTCACCTACAATAATTCTAGATGGATACAAGTTATCATATAAAGCTTTTCCCTCTCTTAAAAATTCTGGAGAAAAAATAATATTTTCAGTATTAAATACTTTTTTAATTTTATTAACAAAACCCACAGGAATAGTTGACTTTATTACTATCAAAGCTTTTGAGTTAACAGAAAGTATATCTTCAATAACAGATTCTACAGATGAAGTATTAAAATAATTTTTTTCTTCATCATAATCTGTAGGTGTTGCAATAATAATAATTTCAGACTGGCTATAAGCCTTCTTCCAATTAGCTGTAGCTGTTAAATTTAAATTATGTTCTTTTAGATATGAACTAATCTCAATGTCTTGAATTGGGGATTTTCTCTGATTTACTAAAGCTATACGGTTTTCATTAGTATCAATGGCAACAACATTATTTCTTTGAGACAGTAATATTGCATTAGAAAGACCAACATAACCCAAACCTACAACACATATTAACTTAGACATTATTAAACTCAACCAACGATAAAATTACACACTAAAATCATTTATAATATGCTGATATTTCTTTATATCTATAAGCCATAAATAAAGATATACCAATAAAAAACCAATAAGGCAATAAATATACAATCCCACTAGGTGCTATTGAGCAAAGTATAGAGGCTATAACACCTATAAAAAAAGCTTCATAAATTTTTCCCAATTTCGTATCTCTATACTCTTTCATTCCCTTATATAGACCTTTAAGTACATAAAAGTAAAAAAGAGAAAAGACTAAAAAACCTAATATACCTAAATCAACAAGCATCATTAAGAAAAAATTATGAAATGCTACCTTCTCTCCCATCACATGCGTTAAATACCCCTCAATTCCTGACCAACCCATTCCCAAAAAAAAGTTTTCAGTAAATTTCTCTATACCTATTGAATATAATAAAGCTCTTTGCCCTGTCGAATTCATTTCTGATACATTAGAATTTCCTGATATATACTCAATACCAACAAGAAGTTCATTTATTGCATTAAACATCCTTCCCTCTAGCAAACCTTGAGTCTGCAAATACAAAAAAGCTGGATATAAAGTAAAACCTAAAAACAGTATAGATAGAAAAGAAATCAATTTTCTCTCATTTAATATTATAAACTTCAAAAAAACAATAAATACAAAGGTCATAAATATCATTTTAGAGTCGATTTTATAAATAGAAAAAACAACCATTGCTAAAAGAACACTTTTAATAATTTTATTTTTCAATAAGAAAATAAATGGGAAATAGACCATCAATAAAAAACCGAATGTATTGGGGTTTCCAGTAAAAACTGTCGGTTTTTGTGTATTATAATTAAAAACTTCTTCTGTCCACTCTGACATATCAATAGTTTTACCAAAATAGCTATAATATTGAGAATAAGGGGAAAAAGGCAAACGAACTATATTCACAGATTCCAAGAATGCCAAAATAATTATTACAAATACATATAAAACAACCATCTTTAAAACACTATCGACATCTTTTTTTATCAATAGGAAATTAAAAGAAAACATTAGGCAGGTAATAGAAATAAAAGAATAAAAAATATAATTAAAATAAAGCTCATAATAATCTAAAAGAAGCCCTGTTGATATGATGTAGATAAAAAAAACAATAAAATATAAATTAAACTTATTTATAAAAAAAGATTGTCTAGATATATAAGAAAGAAAAAAAATTAACAAAAAAGGTATTAGAATATGATAAGGATAAAAAATAGAGTAAGATATCCCTGGACTAGTTAAAATAAAAACTGAAACAATATAGAATAAGGTATTTTTTTTATCCAAAATAATATTCATATTATAAAATCACCAGAACCAACAACACACCACCCAAGAGTCCCACACCTAATATTCTTCCAAGTATTAAAGAGAATAGCATATTAGTACCCACCCCAATATCATCATTACTGTCTATTGCTCGTGAAATTTTAGGTTCAATAAAAAATGTTAAAAAAATAGTTGCAAAAGCATTTGTCACACCAGACATTTGAGTAATTGTTGTTCTATAGTCTGGGAAAAACAAAGCTATATAGAAGACTATAAATACAGAAAGACTATAGATGCCAAAAACAACAGCAGAGCTTAAAAATATATCCTTATAAAGTATTATCTTATATTTTTCCTCAATTCCTTTGCTTTTTATAAAATAAAAGGGAAGTAATACTATTTGCCTAAAAACCCCTCCGCCCTTCGCAATCTTATTTATAACTTCGGAAAAAACATTAACTACACGATTTCTTAAAAAATAAACAGAAAAACCCATTAATGACCCAAAAATTAAGGCCATTGATACCATTATTAAATAGTCCTGCTTATTAATACCATGATCTACAAGAAAACCCAATAAAGGCATTAATGCTAAAGTAAACAAACGAGTTAACATGAAAACTGCATTCTGAAGACTATAAGCTAAAGATTTTTTATTCTCTTTAACCCCAGATATTCGAGCAATAAATGACAATACTTCAATTAATTGAATACAGCTAAAACATATAATTACAACTAATATTAAAAATTTATAATCCATGAAAAAACTTTAACTCTTCATCAATTAATCTATAAGGATTAAACTTTATTTTATTAACAGTATGACCTTTACCAATTTCACCAATATCTTGAGCAAATCTATTTAAATCAAAAAATTTAACATTATCAAATTCATTTAACATTTCTAAACATACAGAAAAGTTTGTTGTAATTAAAGGAATGCCAAAAGTAGCCATTTCACACATCATTACACCTTGTGAATCAAATCTTGTTGGCATAACAGCACACCTATAACAATTCAATAAATCAGCAATATCTTTTTGTTCAATAAATCTATCAAAAACTTTTACATTTTCTGGACATTGATTGTAATAAAAATACCTTCCCTTACCATAAATATGGAATGTCTTATTTGGATTCAATTTTGCCAACTCTAACACTAAATCTAAAGCATATTTAGACTCATCAAATGGTCGAATTGTCACACAGTCTGCCAGTAAATTTTCACTTTTTGGGCTATAAGTTTTATTAACAAATACATTATTTACTGCATTCGGTATAACCACTGTTTTTGAATAACTTTCTGGCTCAAAACCTAAATTCTTTATAAATTTTTCCCTCATCCACTCACTAACGAAAATCATACCTAATGTATTTTTTTGGGAAAATTGACCTGTTAACCAATTTTTTAAAATTTTTAATTTAAAAAATTGGTAATATTGCTGAATTTTTGACTTAACAAAACTTTGTTTTATCCAACTATAAGGTGTTGGATAATCTAAATACCCTTTAAGAACTTCATGTCCATGAAAAATAAAAAAAATTTTTTTTGAATGTAATTTTCTTAGTACTCTATAATGATTTTTTAGATTTGGAGCATGGGAAATAATTACATCATAATTTTCAAAATTGATACTTCTTTCAGGAAAAATATTAATACCTTCATAATTATAATATTCATGTGCACTAAAGCTTAATACATCAACGTGATAATTGTTCTCAATATATATTATATTTCTAGAATGCACATAAGACATAGCATAAGGATTATCCTTAGTAGGATAGTTTTGCACAAGCACTAGCAACTTCATCATTAATCCTCTTTCAAGAAATCAGCTATTTTCTCGCTCGCCAGTCCATCCCCATACGGATTATGTGCTGCTGCCATTGTTTCATATAATTCAGTATTTTCTAGCAGCTCAACCACAGACTGTTGTATAAGTGCTGCATCTGTGCCTACAAGTTTGACTGTTCCTGCCTCTACCGCTTCTGGGCGCTCGGTTGTATCTCTCATCACCAATACTGGCTTACCCAAAGAAGGGGCTTCTTCCTGAATACCGCCAGAGTCGGTTAAAATCAAATAACTGCGGTTCATTAAATACACAAAAGGTAAGTAGTCTTGCGGTGCTATTAAATAAATATTAGAAATACCCGATAGCAATTCATTCACAGGCTTTTGTACATTTGGGTTTAAGTGTACAGGGTATACAATTTGCACATCAGGGTACTGTTTTGCAATATTTGCCAATGCTGTACAAATATTTAAAAAGCCTTGACCAAAGTTTTCTCGGCGGTGACCAGTCACCAAAATTAGTTTTTTTGTCGAATCTAAAAAGTTAAATTGCTGCTCAAACTGAGCAATAACCGCCCGATCTGTTTCAACCTTTTCTTTTACAGTAAGCAAAGCATCAATAACTGTATTGCCTGTGATGGTAATATTTTTCGGGTCTATATTTTCTTTAATTAAATTATTATAAGAAGACTGAGTCGGCGCGAAATGATAAGTGGTTAACGCGCCTGTAAGTTTACGGTTGGCTTCTTCTGGCCAAGGTGAGTAAATATCGCCTGTACGCAATCCTGCTTCTACATGACCTACTGCAATTTTATGATAATATGCGGCTAAAGAGGCGGCGAATGTGGTGGCAGTATCACCATGCACTAACACCACATCTGGTGTCCACTCTGCAAAAACTTGTTCTAAACCTTTCAAAACACCGGAAGTCACGTCTGAAAGCGTTTGACCCGGCTTCATCAAATTCAAATCAAAATCAGGTTCTAAATTAAAAAGCTCAAGCACTTGATCCAGCATTTGACGGTGCTGGCCAGTTACACATACTTTAGTTTCAAAATTAGAATCCTGCAGCAACTGGAGCGCCAAAGGCGCCATTTTAATCGCTTCTGGACGTGTACCAAAAACCAATAATATTCTTTTCACAATTTTTACCTTACAAACGTAGTGAACTATCTTTTTTATCCAAAATATATTTCAAGTCATATAGAACATGCTTTGACTTTCCTAAGCCCTGTAGTTCCTGCGCAGTCATTGCCTTAAATTGATCATGTGAAACAGCCAAAATAATTGCATCATAGCTATTTGGAATTAATTTCATTACAGGAGCAAGACCATACTCCATCTCCACTTCTTCAGGATCAACCCAAGGATCGTAAATATCTAAATCCAATTCGTATTCTTTCAGCGCATTGACCATATCTACAATTTTGGTATTTCGGATATCTGGACAGTTTTCTTTAAAACTCAGCCCCATAATCAGGATTTTAGAGCCAACAACTTGTATTCGCTGTTTCACCATTTCTTTAATTAATTGAGTTGCAACATATTCCCCCATACGGTCATTTAGGCGACGAGCCGCTAAAATAATCTCTGGATGAAGTCCAATTGATTGTGCTTTGTGAGTTAAATAATATGGATCCACACCAATGCAATGTCCGCCAACGAGACCTGGGCGAAAAGGTAAAAAATTCCATTTCGTCCCTGCAGCTTGCAATACCTCTTCCGTATCGATACCCATTTTATTAAAGATCAGCGCTAATTCATTAATCAATGCTATATTGACATCACGCTGTGTGTTTTCAATTACTTTAGCCGCTTCAGCAACCTTAATACTTGATGCTTTATATGTTCCAGCTTCAATAATCATTTTATAGGTTTGATCAATAAATTCGGCTACTTCTGGAGTCGATCCAGAAGTGATTTTTAAAATATTAGTCACACGGCGATTCTTGTCGCCTGGGTTAATGCGCTCGGGGCTATAGCCCGCATAAAAATCTTGATTAAATTTCAAACCTGATTTTTTTTCTAAAACAGGGATACATGCTTCTTCTGTTGCTCCAGGATAAACCGTAGATTCATAAACTACGATATCTCCTTTTTTTAATACAAAACCAATACTTTCAGAAGCTTTAATAAGTGGCGTTAAATCAGGCTGTTTAAAATCATCAATGGGTGTAGGAACTGTGACAATAAAAAAATTACACCCCACTAAATCACTGATATTTGATGAATAACATACATTAGCAGATTGACTTAACTCTTCTGGCGACACTTCTAGTGTATGATCTCTCCCGCTCTTAAGTTCATCAATTCGCTGCTGATAAATATCAAACCCAACTACCGGAACTTTCTTGCCAAACTCAACTGCCAAAGGCAAGCCAACATAACCTAGTCCAATAATTGCAATTTTTAGTTCCGAGAGTTGCAACATTCCAGTGCCTTATAATTTATGATTTAATCATGTGAAAACGCCTTATAATATAGCAGAAATAACCCTTTTATTTTTTGGTAATTATTATTTTTCGTAATCTGTATTTATACGCATGCAGTAATTGTTTGTTTTTTACACACAAGACCTCTTGCGTTAGTCAAAATTTAATCAGTGATAAACGTTGATTTTTAAATAAATATCAAAGTCTAACATAGTCAAAAATAATACTTTCGCAAGAGGTCTACAGCATTCCCGCATAAATTTAAATCTTCAATTAAAAAAATATATAATTCACTTACCCCTAAATTATGTGTTTTATTTCACACTATAATCATTACACTGTAGCAACACATTTTGACAGCAAATCCTAGGATGTTTACTTTACATAGTATAAAATGTTCCGTTATATATTTTAAAAATCAGGCGATTGCCTTTTTTACAATTCAATTATTTTTATAAGTAGGATTTCGAGTGAGTTACTATCGTTATAGCTTCTTGTTAGCACTCAGTTTAGGTATGACGGGTTGTGCAATTACATCAGGTCTTCAAACATATGACCTTCCTAAAGAAGGCACTTATCAGACTGAGCTCGGGTCTACTGTAAATGTGATTAAATTATCCCAAGATAATTTAGCAGCGGTTCAGCCTGCACAAATTAATCAACAAAATTTTGCCCATCTATTCAATCAACAACAAAAAAGTTATCATTTAAATCCGGGTGATATTTTATCCATTTACTTATGGGCTTATCCTGAAATCACCCCACCGACCAATACGATTAATAATGAAGAAGCCATCAAGTCGAATGGCTATCAAATTGATCAAAGCGGTTATATTCAATTTCCGATTATTGGTCGCTATAAAGCAGCAGGTAAATCACTCACTCAAGTCAATCAGGAATTGCGCAGTCAACTCTCGCGTTACTTAAAAACACCCGATGTGATCGTTCGTGTGCTTTCCTACCAAGGCCAACGTTATTCAGTACAAGGTAATGTGATGAAAGGCGGTCAGTTTAACCTTACCGATCAGCCTACAAGCATCTACACTGCGCTTGGCCTTGCCGGTGGTGTAAATAGTCAATTTGGTGACAATGCCTCATTAACTTTGGTTAGAAATGGTCAAAGTTATGTACTCAATAGTATTGAACTTGAAAAAGCTGGATATTCTCTACACAACTTACTCATCAAACCGAATGACACAATTTATGTCAACTCCCGTGAAAACCAAAAAATTTATGTGATGGGAGAGTCTGGAAAAAACCAATCTTTACCCATGCGTGAACAAGGCATGAGCTTAAGTGATGTCCTCGGGGAAAGTCTAGGGATTAACTCACTTTCAGCGAGTCGAGGTAAAATTTATGTAGTTCGCAGTGACATGAATAGCCCAATGACTGAAATTTATCATTTAGATTTGACCAGTATTGGTGACTTCGGTTTGGCCAATCAATTTAAAATGCGTAGTAATGATATCGTCTATATCGATGCATCTGGGTTGGCACGTTGGCAACGTGTAATCAATCAGGTGATTCCATTCTCAAATATAATTTATAACTTTGATAGAATGGGTCAATAATGCATTTTAAGAATATCCTCGTCGTTTGTGTGGGTAATATTTGCCGTAGTCCAATGGCTGAGTATCTCCTAAAAAAAGATCATCCCGACCTGAATATTTATTCAGCTGGAATCTCAGGCATGATTGGACATGCAGCAGATGAAAAAGCGCAACACTGTATGCAACTCATTGGGATAGATATGAGTGGACATATTGCCCAAAAATTAAATGCTGAACTGATCAAAAAATCAGATTTAATTTTGGTCATGAGTTCAAATCAACAAAAGCATATTGAACAGACATGGCCATTTGCAAAAGGAAAGACTTTTCGTTTAGGTCATTGGCAAGGTAAAAATGTTCCCGATCCATACCAGCATGATCAGGCCTTTTTTGACCAAACTTCACAATTGATCCAGTCTTGCGTTGCGGATTGGACTAAACATATTTAACTTTTGATGTACGATTATGAGCCAAAATACCAATACAGAAGATACAATTGATTTAAAAGAATTATTTTTCTCTCTGATTGCACAATGGAAGTTAATTGCTTTATGTGTAATTTTAAGTCTCGTCTGCGCCCTACTTTATTTAAGAACTACAGCTGATACCTACGCAGTAAATGCACTGGTACAGGTTGAGGAAAGTAAAGGAACTTCAGCAGCACTCTTGGGTGATCTATCAAGCATGATTGATCAAAAGCAACCGGCTCAAGCAGAAATTGAAATTTTAAAATCACGCTTAGTTCTAGGTACTGTGATTCAAAATTTGCATCTTGATCTTAAAGTTTCGGGTACAGAGAATTCATTTATTGATCGCCTATTTTCTCCACATGACTATGTGACTGAATATAAAAATAAATCAGTAACTTTTAAAGACAATGAAAAAAGTTTTGAAGTCCGTCAATTTAATGTGCCTAACGTATATCGTGATAAAGACCTCAGTTTAAGCTTTGAAGATAATCTCATTACACTGATAGATACCGAAACTGAAGAAAAAATTCTGACTGCGAAGCTCAATCAAGCGAATTCATTACGCACCACTGATGGATCGTGGGATATTTCGATTTTTACCCGCGACAAGTTAAAAGATCACTACCTAATTCAAAAGCAATCTTTACCTGCTGCAGTTGATAATATTTTAGAGAATTTTTCGGTTGCTGAAAAAGGGAAAATGACCGGTGTCCTTGGATTAAATTATCTGGGTCAAGATAAAGAACATATTACCCAAGTACTCAATTCAATTTTAGCAGCCTATAGCCAACAAAATATTGAACGCCGTTCGGCTGAAAGTGCACAGACCTTAAAGTTCTTGGATGAGCAACTACCTGAACTAAAACAACAACTGGATGTTGCGGAACGCGAATTTAACAAATTCCGTCAAGAATTTAATACGGTAGATGTCACTAAAGAATCTGAACTATATTTAACTCAAAGTGTCACTCTTGAAACTCAAAAAGCTGAATTAGAGCAAAAAGTTGCTGAAGCTTCTGCGAAGTACACTAGTGAACATCCAGTGATGCAACAAATGAATGCCCAATTAGGTGCAATCAATAGCAAAATTGGTGAACTCAATACCACCTTAAAAAAATTACCAGACTTACAACGTCGTTATTTACAGCTCTATCGTGAAGTTGAAGTGAAACAACAACTTTATACAGCGTTGTTGAATTCTTACCAACAGCTTCGTATTGCCAAAGCTGGTGAAATTGGTAATGTCCGTATTGTGGATACTGCTGTAGAGCCAATTCAACCGATTGCACCAAAAAAACTACAAATCTTGATACTTTCAATTTTCCTCGGTGGTTTCCTCGGTACATTACTTGCACTACTACGTAACATGCTTCGTTCGGGAATTAAAGATTCTTCAGAAATTGAAAACACTCTGGATCTTCCTGTCTATGCCACCGTTCCACGTTCGCTTGTTCAAGAAAGTCGCATCAAGTTACTCAAGAAGAAAAAGACCATTCCTGTACTTGCAGTTAAAAATAGCGATGATATTGCGATTGAAAGTTTGCGTAGCATGCGTACAGCCATTCACTTTGCACTGACATCTGCAAAAAACAACCTGATCATGATTTCAGGGCCTGCGCCTGAAGTCGGTAAATCATTTATTTCTACCAATTTAGCTACGATTCTTGCGCAAAGTGATAAACGTGTTTTAATTATTGATGCCGATTTACGTCGTGGTTATTTAAACAAATACTTCAATCATGATAACCAACCAGGCCTTTCTGAGTATTTAAATGGTCAGCGTGATCTAGACAGCATCATTAAAACCACTGAAATTCCAAATTTGAGTGTGATTACTCGTGGTAAAAGCCCTTCTAATCCATCTGAGCTTTTAAGTTCTGGTAAATTCAAAGAATTCTTAGATTTGATTTCACCGATGTTTGATCATGTGATCATTGATACCCCTCCTGTACTTGCGGTGACAGACGGTATCATTATTTCGCAATATGCTGGTGTGAATTTGGTGATTGCTCGTTATGCAAAAACTCAGTTGAAAGAACTAGAGTTAACCGTGAACCGCTTTGAACAAGTGGGTGTGAAGGTCAATGGTATTATTCTAAACGACATTCAACGTAGCTCAGCTGGTTATGGTTATGGCTATAACTATTCTTATGGTTATAAAGCTTCAAAAGACCAAGACTAATTCAAGCCTATTCAAAAAAGCCACCGAATACGGTGGCTTTTTTTATTTTCGAAATTTATGTTGCATGCATCATTCTGTATAAAAAATGTTTTATATATTCATACCGTTATAGTATAAAAATAAGAACATGACTATGATGATCTTTCCTGCACCTTACCTGATCATAGAGATAGGTAAGCGCTGAACAGGAAAAGTCTGCTAGAATTTCAGCAACTTTTTACATATAAAATAATTGTGGGAAAATATATGAGTAAGGCCCTACCTATCGCTGTCGCTGTATTACTCGGCGGTGCCGCACTTGTTCCTGTTTACTATGCAACTAAAACACCTGCTACGCAATCAGCAACATCAACTCAACCAGCTGCAAATGCTTCTGCTGTCGCTAAAATCAGTTATGCACTTGGTTATGAAGTTGCCCATCAAACGCCTCCAGAATTAGATATTGATAGCTTTGTCACTGGCGTTCGTGCAGGCCATGCTCGTGCAAAACCTGCATATACTGAAGAAGAATTACAAAAAGCATATGCTGAGTTCCAGCAAGAAATGCAAAACAAGCAGCTTGAAAGCAATAAGCAAGCACAAAGTAGCAGTGATAATTTCTTAACGGAAAACAAAAGCAAAGCGGGGGTTAAAACCACTGCTTCTGGTTTACAGTACCTAACAACGAAAGAAGGTACAGGTAAACAACCTCAAGCGACTTCTGTAGTAAAAGTGCATTACACGGGTAAGCTTGTTGACGGTACTGTATTTGATAGCTCAGTACAGCGCGGCGAGCCAATTGAATTTCCGTTGAACCAAGTGATTCCGGGTTGGACTGAAGGTCTACAGTTAATGAAGGAAGGTGGTAAAGCCACTTTGTATATTCCTTCAAACCTCGGTTATGGTGCTCAAGGTGTTCCAGGAACGATTCCACCGAACAGTACTTTAATTTTTGATGTAGAACTCATTGAAGTTAAATAATAAAACCGGTACAGGAGAGCTTTTCGCTCTCCTGCTTTATTTTGAGACTCGGTCATGAAATTACAGATCAGTATGTTGTGTTTGGCACTCTGCTCAAGCACTGTATTTGCCAAAGATGTCAGTAATAAAAGTAGTGCTGCAGAACAAGTGGGTTATAGTTTTGGTTATTTAATGGGACGCAGTAATGCTGAATCCATTAAGGATTTGGATATTGATGCATTTGTTGCAGGTTTAAAGGCAGCATCTAAAGGTCAAGCTTCGTCACTAACAGATGAAGAAATGACCCGTGCCTTAACTCAATATAAAAAGCAAACCGAAGCGAAACAACTGATTGAACTGAAGCAAAAAGCGGATGCGAATGCCACCATTGGTTCAGCTTTCCTTGCTGAAAATGCCAAAAAACCGGGCATTCAGGTCACGAAATCTGGCCTGCAATATCAAGTCATTCAAGCCGGCAAAGGTAAGTCACCTAAAGCCAATTCAACAGTGAAAGTTCACTATGAAGGTCGCTTAATTGATGGCACTGTTTTTGATAGTTCAATTGCACGCAACCAACCTGCGATGTTCCAAGTGAGCCAAGTCATTCAGGGTTGGACGGAAGGTCTACAGTTGATGAAAGAAGGTGCAAAATATCGCTTCTTCATTCCTGCAAATTTAGGCTATGGTCAAATTGGTTCAGCAGACGTCATTGAGCCAAACAGCACGCTGATTTTTAATGTAGAACTCATTGAAGTTCTCCCGAAATAACTACTCCCTTCAGGAGCATCGACAAATCTCGGTGCTCCTCAATATTTCTTCTTTCCATTATTTTCTTTTACAATTTTTTTGATTGATTTGACTTAAAATTCACATTGATATCTTATATTTATTTCACAAAAACCAATTTCCCTTTATTTTAAATCTCCATCAACTGTGTAGCCGCACATAAGGATTTGACCATGACCGTTAAAATTAAGACTCGCGAAATTCAATATACAGCAGCTGATGGAACTCAACTTTTTGGCTATTTTGCCGCACCAGAGTCAGACACTGCAGTCGCAGGTGTGTTAGTTGCCCCTGAATGGTGGGGACGCAATGAATATACCGAACAACGTGCGCGCGAATTGGCTGAACAAGGCTATGCTGCTTTCGCTTTGGATATGTATGGTGACAAAAAAGTCACCACAGATACCAAGCAAGCTTATGAATGGATGATGCAAACTTTTGATCATGCCGACACCATTGTGACCCGTGCGTCTGCTGCATTAAACACTTTGGCACAGCAAAAAGAAGTAAATGCAGATAAACTCGCAGCTATAGGCTTTTGCTATGGCGGAAAAGTCGTGCTGGATTTAGCTCGTTCAGGTGCTGCATTAAAAGCTGTGGTGACCTTCCATGCAACACTTGCTACAGCGACTCCTGCACAAACAGGACAAGTCCAAGCAGAGATTTTAGTGCAACATGGTGAGCTCGACTCGATGGTGAGCTTAGATGATGTTGCAACCTTTAGAAATGAAATGGATGCTGCCCAAGTGCAGTATCAAATCAATATTTTTGAAGGTGCAAAACATGGCTTTAGCAACCCGATGGCGGATGAACGCGCCAAAGCAAACGGCGTAGATTTAGCTTATAACGCTGCTGCAGAACAACAAAGCTTAGCGGCCATGTATGCTTTGTTAGCACGCCAGCTTAGTTCTTAAAGCGCTAAGAACCAATACCAATATTTAATTTATAAAAATGAGGAGAGCACAATGACAGAACTCAATTGTCCATATTGCAATTTTGACGAATATGACGTGATTGCAAAAAATGATTTTGGTGTTGTACTTCCTGAACCACATACACTGTCTAAAGGGCATGCTGTCATTGTCCCACTACGTCATGTTGGTTCATTTTTTGAAATTACTGATAAAGAACGTAAAAGTTTAATGTCCTTACTTGAACAAGCGCGTAATGAATTAAATTTACGCTATCAACCTACTGGCTTTCATATTGGGTTTAATGATGGACAAGTTTTTGGCGAAGCCACTGAACATGTGCATATTCACATTATTCCACGTTATGAAAACCAAACATTGGCGCTCGATACCCGCTGGGGCTTTAAAAGCTAAACTTTAAATTTACACTCACTAAGGAGCCTCGGCTCCTTTTTTGATGGCCACTATTTTTGCATTTCCCCTGATATACAGATTTCGTTTTGAACAAAAAGAATACCTATTGAAAGATGTATACTATGCAGGTTTTTTCAATTTTGACTGTATTGCATGTTTAACTTTTCTGATGCCCTTCTCGACTGGTTTGATGTCCATGGTCGTCATGACTTACCGTGGCAAGTGAAGGATGACCCTTACAAAGTATGGGTTTCAGAAATTATGCTACAACAGACTCAAGTCAAAACCGTCTTACAATATTTTGATCGATTTATTCAACGGTTTCCGACTGTTGAAGATTTAGGCCATGCCTCTTGGGATGATGTGGCGCCCTATTGGGCTGGCTTAGGCTACTATGCACGGGCTCGGAACTTACACAAAGCCGCGGGTATTGTTGCACGTCAGGGACATTTTCCAAGCAATCTTGAGCAATGGATGGAACTACCCGGCATCGGCCCGTCTACCGCAGGTGCGCTGATGTCTTTGGGTTTAAGACAATATGGCGTGATTATGGACGGCAACGTCAAGCGAGTATTGTCTCGTTTCTTTGCTATAGAAGATGATTTATCGAAACCTGTACATGAAAGGTCCATGTGGCAACTGGCGAGTGAGCTTTGCCCCACGGTACGTAACCACGATTATACCCAAGCAATTATGGATCTTGGTGCAACCATTTGTACGCCGAAAAAGCCGCTCTGTTTATATTGTCCTATGCAACAGCACTGCAAAGCACATGCTCAAGGTTTAGAGACTGAATTACCTTATAAAAAGCCTAAAAAGCCTGTTCCAGTGAGAGAGGCCCAAGTCATGCTGATTCAATCTGCAGGAGAATGGCTGTGGATACAACGTCCGAATAGCGGTCTATGGGGCGGTCTGTGGTGTTTACCTATTTTTGATCAACCCCATGAGTTTCAATCCCACACTCAGCAGCTTGGACTGAAACCTACCACCACTCAAGTGCAGATATCACATAGCTTTACTCACTTCACTTGGCTTTTAGAGGCTACTGTATTTACTGTTGCTGCCGATCAAAAAGAGCATTTAGCGATTGAATGCAACGCGCAGTGGTATACCCCGATACAAGCCACTGCTCTCGGTATTCCTACTGCCATGAAAAAACTCATTTCTACGCTAGAACTCGAAAGCCATTCTATGCCATAGTTTTTAACTGCTCATCAATTGTATAGGGACAAATGTGACTCAAGAGTTTTTGCTTCGCAGAGGGTTTTTCGGCGGTATTGGTTTTATGTTGCTTTTACTCAGCGCCTGTACGTCAACTCCCCCCAAACCATCTGGTAGTACATTGCCTGCACATGAAGTGAAAAAATTACAAAACATGCGTTTACCCAATCAATTGCCTGTTCCTGTTCATCAAGTCAAACGAAGTGCGCTCAAGGATACTTGGGGCGCAGCGCGTAGCCAAGGACGAAGCCACGAAGGCATTGATATTATTGTTCCACGTGGAACAAAAGTTCTCAGTGCTACAGAAGGTTTAGTTGCTGACTTACGTAATAACAATTTGGGTGGTAAAGTGATATGGATTATGGGGCCCGCAGGTTCTTGGCATTATTATGCGCATCTTGATGGTCATAAACGTGGCTTAAATGTCGGCGACTATGTCAAAAAAGGTGATGTCATTGGCTATGTAGGGAATACTGGCAATGCTCGACATACTGCACCACATTTGCATTATGGCATTTACTTGGGTGGTAAAGGTCGCAATGCCGTTAACCCCTATCCGTATTTACGTTAATTTTAGGAAACATACATGTCAGAAGCGTTGATCAATCGTCTGGTGGAATTTGCAGAATCTGGTAATCAACAAAAAATCAGCCTCAATGGACAGTCTTATCAGGGCTGGATCATGGAGATCACTGAAGAAGCATTACTCATCAGCACCGGCTACGCAGACAAATCGGGTAAAGATGTATGGATTCAATTTGCCGATCTCGATCAAGCGGAACTGTTGTATTGGGACAATAAAAACGATCAATGGACTGTCTTTAAAATTTAAGTCAAAAGGAGCATTCAACATGACGATACAACGCTGTGCTTGGTGCTCCGAAGATCCTTTATATATTGCCTACCACGACACTGAGTGGGCTAAACCTAGTTTTGATGAGCAGCATCTCTTTGAAATGCTATGTCTTGAAGGACAACAAGCGGGGCTGTCTTGGATCACTGTGCTGAAAAAGCGGGCCTGCTATCAGCAGCATTTTTTTCAATATCCCATTGCCGAAATCGCAGCGTTGAGTGACCTACAATTACAAGAAAAATTACAAGATTCAGGTTTGATTCGCCATATCGGCAAACTCACTGCCATTCGTGATAATGCCAAAGCATGGCAACAGTTAAAAGCCCAAGGGATTCATCCGGTGGAATTTCTTTGGAATTTTGTCGAAGGTCACATTGCCAATAATGATGTAGTTGAATATCGCAGCGCCCCTGCACAAACCGCTCAAAGTCAGGCCATGTCCAAAGCATTAAAAAAGCATGGCTTTAAATTTGTCGGCCCAACGACTTGCTATGCTCTGATGCAAGCTATCGGCATGGTCAATGATCATGAAAATCACTGTGACTTTAAATACACGCACGCAGAATGACCTCAAAAACAGAAAGGATAAAATAATGAGTGACAATACAATTCAAGCCTATGCAGCAATGAACAGTGGTGAAGCCCTTGTTCCCTACCAATTTGATGCAGGTGAATTACAAGCCCATCAGGTTGAAGTCAAAGTCGAGTATTGCGGTCTTTGTCACTCAGATATTTCTATTATCCAAAATGATTGGAAATCTTCGGTATATCCTGTGGTCCCAGGGCATGAAGTGATTGGAACCATTACCCAACTCGGCAGCGAAGCAAAAGGACTCAAAGTCGGACAACGTGTAGGCATTGGCTGGACAGCAGAAAGTTGTCAACACTGTGACTCGTGTATCGATGGTCGCCAAGTGCAATGTACTGGAACCAAGACGGCGACAATCGTCGGTCATGCGGGTGGCTTTGCCAACAAAGTCCGTGCGGGCTGGCAATGGGTTATTCCGCTTCCAGATGATCTCGACCCAACCAGTGCTGGTCCTCTACTCTGCGGCGGGATTACGGTATTTGATCCCATATTACAACACCAAATTCAGGCCATTCACCATGTTGCCGTGATCGGCATTGGTGGTTTAGGTCATATGGCGATTAAACTGCTCAAAGCTTGGGGCTGTGAAATTACTGCGTTCAGTTCAAACTTAGATAAAACCGATGAACTTAAAGCCATGGGAGCTGACCATGTGGTGAATAGTCGTGATCTTGCTGCAATTAAAGCACAGCGTGGGAAGTTTAATTTGATTTTAAGCACGGTCAATGTGACGTTGGATTGGCAAGCCTACCTTTCGACTTTGGCACCGAATGGAAGCGTTCACATGCTCGGCCTAGCACTTGAGCCGATGCAAATCCCCGCAGGTATGCTGATCAGTGGTGCTAAATCAGTCACAGGCTCATCAACTGGCTCTCCTGCAGCACTGCGTGAATTACTTCGATTCGCTGCACGTCAAAATATTGCTCCACAAATTGAAATGTATCCAATGTCTCAGGTGAACGAAGCGATTGAACGTTTGCATTCAGGAAACGTGCGTTATCGTATCGTGTTGAAAGCTGATTTTTAACGGCAAAAATCTAAGCCCAAAAAGCCTGCTGCATGCAGGCTTTTTTGTGTCCTTTATACACTCATCAAAATTAGACGGTATTTGAGTTTATGCATTCCTTACGCACCCAATCTGCGAGCAATAAAATAGCCTGCTGAATTTCTGTCGACAGCTCATGCCCTGCATTTAGGCGAATACAATTGTTATAACGATTGTCCTCACCAAAAATTAAACCTGGCACAATATTGATGCCATGTTTTTGCGCATGGTAATACAGCGCCAAACTGTCTATTTGTTCAGGCATCTGCAACCACAGAGCATAACTGCCTTGAGGCCGATTTAGACGGATATCAACCCCTTGAAAAGCATCGTAAATATACTGACGATACTGCTCGACTTGCACCATTAATTTAGGACGCAATTCAGCAAGATGTTGGCGATACGCACGACTAAAAATCAAATCGGCAAGTCCTAACTGCAAAGGCGTATTCACCGAATCATTTTGCAAAAGTAATTTCGGACGCAAATGTTGCAAATGTGGTGGAAGACAAAACCACCCCACCCGATAAGAAGGCGATAAAGATTTTGAAATCGACCCACAATAGATCACATAGCCCGCCCGATCCCAATATTTGATAGGCAATGGTCGCTTTACATTGAAACTACACTCAGCATAAATATCATCTTCAATCACATAACATTGATATTTTTCAGCCAGTTGTGCAATTCGTTCCTTATCTTCATTACTTAAACAAAAACCCAAAGGATTTTGAAAATTTGCAGTCAATAAGCATACTTTCGCGCCTGAATCCCGCATCGCCTGCTCTAAACGATCTAAATCAAAACCTTCCGTATTGGCAGGAATTTCAACAATTTTCCGCTTCAATAAAGCCAATAATTGCAATTGCCCGTTATAGTTCGGCGTCGGAACAATGACACTCTCCCCTTCCGCACTTAGATTTTGCAACATCACTGACAAAGCAGGCATACAACCATTGCTGATGTAAATATCATCCTTAGGCATGTAAAAACCATCTTCAGCCCAATGTGCCGACAAAGCTTCACGCAATTGTGGATGACCTTGCCGATTGTTATATAAAAAATCTTCTGGTTTACAATGCTTTAATGCCCTTTGGATTGAACGTCTGATTGCTTCAACAGGAACAAAATTGGGGGACAACTGAATTGAACCCAAATGAATCAGGCGACTATTTGCAGATGCTTCATGGATCTGAATTTGCAATTCTAAATTCGAAATTTCACGAGGTCGGGAATCAAAATCAGGATGATTCGGCACGGCAATTTGCTGGGCTTTCTGTGAGGATTGTACAAAATAACCAGACTTTTCTTTGACATAAATGAGGCCTTTGGCTTCAAGTAATTCATAGCAGCGTTTCGCGGTATTTAAACTGATCTGATGCTGCTGTGAAAATTGACGTAGCGCATAAAGACGCTGCCCTGCGGCCAATTCACCACTATAAATTTTCTGTGCCAACTGCTGCGCAAGCTGCTGATATTGAAAAGCCATCTGTACCCTTTTTTTAATCATTTTTGTATCTGTACCCATTAAGTTAACAGATTTAAGCTGAATGCATCAGGTTGATATCTCAAAAATAACGATAGGGGGACAATTAAATGAATGACTTCACGCAGTTTCGAGCAGGTCTAATCATCTTCAGCACACTCACGCTTATGGCGTGCCAACCCGATCAGCACACTCAAGCTCAAAGCCAGCAAAATTTTATCTGTAAATCTTTAATTCAAGGCTTTTTGAGTGCCCAAAAACTGACGCAATATGAACTTGAGCAGATCCAACCGATCACTAGCGGCGGGTTACATCAGCAGCTATATATTTATAAAGCCAAATCTGAAAACGGCATGAATATCATGCCGCAGCAAGCCAAACTTCGCTTTGCCTGTGAACAAATGATCGCGCGGCAATTTCAAATCAAGTTACATCCGCATCCATTTCCAGAACAGGCTTTACTCAGCATCGAACTCCCTGAGGCACAGCACATGCAGCAGTTGACTGCATTTCGCCTGCCTGAGATGCAAAGTCATTGATCGTTCATATTGAACTGAATCATTACTGGTGCTTATTTTAAAATTTCGGGAAAGGTCGCAACAGTTTTGCTTTTACCCAACTGCACTTTCATTTTTTGTAGCATTTGATAAGGCTGTTGCTGCACGAACATATTCACGAAACTGAGCGGAATGGAGCCTTCCGGATTGGCGTAGCCATAGGTCGACACTTTGACTTTTTGATTGCCTAAACGCTGGAAGGTCCAATCGCCCTCATAGTCGGTGAGGCGTACATAATTGGGATTGATCGGATAACCTTTTTTCACCGCTTTATTTTGGATGCTAATGATGCCTTGTGCATCTTTACGCATTTTGCCTTGTACCACTAAATCACGGTCTTTCAAGGGAAAAGGGAAATCCAGCACCATATATAAGCTGAATTCACCTTTCTGGTCATCACGGGATAAGACTTTGACACTGCCCATATAAGGGACCCAATTCACTGCATTTTCCACATCTAAAATCAGGGAAACCGCTTTTTCGATGGGCACATCAAAACTAGTTTCAGCTTTGTATTGAAAGACAGGATTTTGAGCATTTTGGTAGGTCCAAACTTTAATATTATTTTTATTAATCGTGAGTTTGGCATTATCCATAGTTTTCGCTTGTACTGCCGCAGTGAATGCGACAGCACAGGCCATAAAGATGACTTTTTTCATTCCATTGATCGTCTTATTTTAATTTTATGCTGTTGTTATAACGGATTTTAACGCGCTTTTATACGTCAATATCGTTAAAACCCAGTACATCTTTCATATCGTACTTACGTGCTTCACGACCAACTACCCATGCAGCTGCACGTACTGCACCAGAGGCAAAGTTCATACGGTTAGTCGCTTTATGGGTAATTTCAACACGTTCGCCATCCGCAATAAACATCGCAGTATGTTCACCGACAATGTCACCACCACGAATCGTTTGGAAGCCAATGGTTTGACGTTCACGTGGACCCGTATGACCTTCACGGCAATACACAGCATCTTGTTTTAAGTCACGTCCTAAAGCACCGGCAATGGCTTCGCCCCACATGAGCGCTGTACCTGATGGTGCATCAACTTTATGACGATGATGAGCTTCAATCACTTCAATATCCACAGTATCGCCAAACACTTTTGATGCGAGTTCTAGAAGTTTAATTGAAACGTTTACACCGACAGAATAGTTCGCTGCATAGACCACTGGAGTTTCTGTTGCTGTTTCATCGAGATAAGCTTTTTGCTCATCATTCATACCTGTGGTACCAATGACAATCGCAACGCCTGCTTCACGGCAAAGTTTAAGATGCTGTGCTGTTGCTGCAGGTGCAGTAAAATCGATTACGACATCACAATCTTTTAAAACCTCAGCTAGGTTACCGACAACCTTTACGCCAACCGCGCCAATCCCTGCAAGTTCACCGGCATCCGCACCGACCAAGCTACTTTCAGGACGTTCTACCGCAGCAGCTAATTGATAACCAGCTTGCTGAACCGCCTGAATTAAGATGCGTCCCATACGACCGCCTGCGCCCAAGATACCAATACGTGGAGCTGCTGACATAACATTTTCCTAATGTTGATTCGAAATTGGTCTTACTATATCAAAACTCCATGCGCAGGCTAAGTTACAAACAAAAAAATCCTGCATTTTCCGAAGGACTTTTGCAAATCAAGCTCTTCGACAGACGCTGACTATTCCCTCACCAAGTTTAGGCATTTTCACGGTATGATAGGCGCGTTCTATTGATCTTGAATATTCATGAAAACCCTATTGTATCTTTGTGCGGCAGTCTGTATTGCACTGGCATGGCTGATTCCGATTCATTACCGACCTTGGGCCACGTATACCGGTGAGCTTTACACCTTCTTTGCCCTATTTGCCTTAGCGGCAACGTTCTTTAAAGAAAAGCTCATGGTGGCAAAAATTTCCTTGCCCCTGTTGCTCTTAGCGCTGATTCCCTTCGTCCAATTGGCTTTTGGGCAGGTGTATTATTTTAGTATTGCCTTGCTCTGTATGCTGTTTGTGTTCAGCTTCTGGCTATGTATCAATCTTGGTTTCAGCCTCTCGCAAGGTACGGAAAAACGCGAAAAAACCTTCCTATACCTGAGCTATACCTTTGTTGCTTCGGGGGTCATGACCGGACTCATCGCAATATGTCAGTGGCTAGATTTTGACTCGTTTCTTCCTTTTGTGATGAAAATTAGTGGAACTACGCGCCCATTTGCAAACTTTGCTCAGCCGAATAACATGGCCACGTTTCTGCTCATGTCCTTGTTAGCCTGCTTATATGTTTATGAACAGCAAAAAGTTAAAACCCGCTATTTGGTCGCTTGTGCAATTCCTATTTTAATTGGGGTCGTGCTCAGCCAATCTCGCACCTCTTGGGTGGCAAGTATCTGTGTCCTAGTCTATTTGGCTTATGCACAGTACAAAGATTATATCCGTCTTCGCTGGTTTTACAGCTTGGCCTGGTTTATCGGCTTTGTGGCACTGATTGTATTGATGCCAAAATTAAGTCAAATCATGAGCCAAATATCCGACATGAATATTCAAGAAAGTCGTGACGTAGCTGAACGTGCTGGTGGAGATATGTCTCGTTTAGCCATTTGGCAACAAATGGCGCATGCCGTAGCTGCACAGCCTTGGTTTGGCTATGGTTGGCATCAAACCAGTAGCGCTTTTGTCTCGATCTCTGACACGGTGCAAGGGCCTGTTTGGATTCGTAGCTCACACAATTTTATTTTGGATTTCTTATTGTGGAATGGCGCCATTATTGGTGTGCCGTTCTTGGCCTATTTCGCCTATTGGGGCATCCAATTACAGAAATTAGCTAAGTCTGCATTATCTGTCATTGGCCTATTGATGGTCGGTGTCTTCGTTATTCATGCCATGTTGGAGTTTCCGCAAAACTACGCATATTTCTTACTGCCTGCGGGTTTTATTATCGGGATTCTTCAAGCAGCGAAGCCACAGACGGCTACTTTGAGTCTGTCTCCGTGGTTTATCCGCATTGTTTTCGTGATTGGTGCAGTGCTGATTACGGTGATTTATCGTGATTATGCTAATGCAGCGATTCAGCTGGGCCAGGCATCAAAATATGAAAAAACACCGGAGAAAATCACTAATCATGAGCCGATCTATTTGCTGACGGAATTTAGACATCGGGTGGCGATTATTCGTTTAAATCCGTACTCCATCGTTTCTGAACAAACCATTCAGGATACTGAAAAATTGGTTCGCAGCTATCCAGCGAAATACCACATCATTAAATATGCACGTTTATTGGCCTTTAATGGTCGTGAGGCTGAAGCACGTCATCAGCTACAGCGTCTTAAAAATATCTATAGGCTCGACATGAGCTATGAGAGTTTATTACTACCTATAGCACAGCCGAAACCTTAAAACGCTCATTAAAAAAGCCTGCAATTTTGCAGGCTTTTTTATAGCTAAGTTCAAATCACAGCGAACTCAAGCAAATCATATCAATTAATCAAATAAACGGTCGAAGAATGATTTTTTCTTCGGAGATGATTTATTGTCATCGCCATCCATCGTGTCTTGTAACTCTTTTAACAATTCACGTTGACGAGCCGTTAAATTCACTGGCGTTTCCACCACGATACGGCAGAGTAAGTCACCAGTCATGCTGGTACGTACAGGTTTCACACCTTTACCACGTAAGCGGAACAATTTGCCAGTTTGAGTTCCTTCAGGCACTTTCAAGCTCACACGGCCATCGAGAGTCGGAATTTGAATTTCTTTACCCAATGCAGCATCTGCAATGCTTACAGGCACATCCATATACAGGTCAGCGCCATCACGTTGGAAGATTTCGTGTTCACGTACCACCACTTCTACATATAAGTCGCCTGCTTGGCCATCACGGATCGCCTCGCCTTTGCCACTTAAACGTACGCGGTCGCCATTATCCACACCTGCAGGAATGGTCACTTCTAAAGTTTGCTGACGGTCAGAAACCCCTGAACCATGACATTTATTACATGGGTTCTTAATAATTTTACCTTGACCACGACAGGTGCTACAGGTTTGCTGCACAGAGAAGAAGCCCTGTTGCATACGCACTTGACCTGCACCATGACAAGTTTTACAGGTTTCAACGTCGTTTGGATTTTTAGATCCTTTACCATCACAGGCATCACATGGCGCTGGCGCAGTAAAGGTAATGGTTTTTTTCACGCCCTTCACAGCTTCCTCAAGGGTAAGCTCCATAACATAGCGTAAGTCTGAACCACGGCGTGCACGTTGCTGACCACCACGGCCACCACCGCCAAATGCGCCACCGAATATGTCACCAAACTGACTAAAGATATCTTCTGCGCTAAAACCGCCACCGAAGCCACCGCCGCCGCCCATGCCGCCTTCAAAAGCTTGATGTCCCATACGGTCATACATACTACGTTTTTCGCTGTCCGATAAAACTTCATATGCTTCTGCAGCTTCTTTGAATTTTTCTTCAGCTTCTGGGTTATCTGGATTACGGTCAGGGTGATACTTCATCGCCAACTTACGGTAGGCTTTTTTAATTTCATCATCACTTGCGGTTTTAGATACACCTAAAACCTCATAATAATCACGTTTAGCCATGTCTGGCGATGCTCCTCACGGAATTTAATTTAATACTTAACTGTGGTCTGAAATTGGGGAATCAAACCATTTTTTCAAGGGGTAGGCAGGAAAAAAATAAATCGACTTAGAAAACAGCCTTATTTTTAACGAATTTGGATAGACCTTGGATCCATGCATTTAATAGATACAAAAAGGCAATCGAAGAAAAGATCACACCAATTACCGTGCATGCAGTCACCCAAAGATAGGTGTCCCAATAATAGAAAAATAAAGGAATAAACCACAGTGCGGCAAAAATGGCCATCATGGAATAAATCACGACGGTGCGCATGACCCAAAGCGCTTGGGCTTGTAGCCAAACTTCTGTAGAATCGATTTGAGTCACTTTGCGTGCAAAACCGTAGGCAAATACACCACTAATCAGGGTAAATAAAGCGAAAAACATGAAGACATAAGAAATCGCAATATAACGGCGATACTTAGCTAAACTCTCTGCTGTCATCTGTGATTCAACCCCGTACACCACAATATGCCGCGCTGCACTTGTGGTAGTTTTACTTTTTAAAAATGTCTTTGTAGATCAGGTGCTACTATAGAGAAAAATTCAATATTTCGCACCCAATATTATGACACTTTTAAGGATTCTGCTGAGTTTTTTTCACTTTAAACCACTGTGCATATAGCGCAGGTAAAAAGAACAAGGTCAGCAGGGTCGCCACGATCAATCCACCCATAATCGCCACGGCCATTGGACCGAAGAAAATACTGCGAGAAAGTGGAATCATCGCCAATACAGCGGCCAATGCAGTCAACACAATGGGACGGCAACGACGTACCGTCGCATTGATAATCGCATCCCAAGCCGACTCCCCGGACTGAATATCTTGTTCAATCTGATCAATCAAAATCAGTGAATTGCGCATAATCATTCCTGACAGTGCAATCGTGCCGAGCATTGCCACAAAACCAAAGGGTTTATTGAACAATAACAGGAATAACACCACGCCAATAATGCCCAAAGGTGCAGTTAAAAATACGATCATCGCCCGTGACATGCTACGTAGTTGAATCATCAACAAAGTCATGACAACTGCGAGAAATAATGGCATGCCTGCATTTACAGAAGTTTGGCCTCGTGCTGACTCTTCCACAGTGCCGCCTACTTCGAGTAGATAACCATTCGGCATCTCTGCACGTAACTGATCAAATGAATCTTTTAACTCACCCACCACCGTTGCAGGTTGCAATTTACTGCGAATATCCGCGCGCACAGTAATGGTCGGTAAACGGTTACGATGCCAAATCAAACCTTCTTCAAAGCTATACTCAATTTTCGCAATCTGCGCCAATGGCACTGAACCACCATTGCTGGTCGGTACAGCCAAACTGCTGAGAGAACCGACATCCAATCGCTCGGCTTGATCACCACGCATCCGAATTTCAATCAGCTCTCGTTTCTCACGATACTGATTAATCACCGCGCCACTGATTGAACTATTCAGGAAATTCGACAGATCTAAGCTGGAAACCCCCATTTGACGTGCGCGATCTTGGTCGATGTCCAATTTAATGACTTTGCTTGGCTCACCCCAATCCAAATGCACATTGGTGGTGTTCGGGTTTTCACTGACTTTTGCAGACACCCGTTGTGCCCACTCACGCACCAAGCTCAGATCTTCACCCGACACGCGAAACTGCAATGGATAACCCACGGGTGGGCCATTTTCTAAAAGTGAAACGCGAGTACGCACTTCAGGTAAAAGCTTACGAATTTCTTCTGCTAATGACTGACGAATTTCATTGCGATCATCTAAAGATGAAGCCAATACCACAAACTGGGCAAAACTGGCTTGGGGTAATTGCTGATCTAGAGGTAAATAAAACCGCGGTGAACCTGTCCCCACATAAGCCACAAAATTATCAATGCCTTGTTTTTTCGACAAGAACGCTTCGACTTTTTTTACGGCCGCTTCTGTGGCCTTCAGTGAGGCGCCTTCCTCAAGCTTTAAATCCACTAAAATTTCAGCACGGTTTGACGGTGGGAAGAACTGCTGTGGTACGGTTTTAAACATTAAAATCGATAACACAAAAATGCCAACCGTCGCGGCAATCACCGTCTTGCGATAGGTCACACAAGTGTCGACCCAACCACGGAAACGTTGATAAAACGGAGACTGATAAGGATCATGATGTTCGCCGGCATGATGTACCATCGGCTGAGGTTCGGGCTGCTTACGTAAACGTGCCCACAGGCGCTGATACCACGGGGATTTTTGTACTAAGTCTTTGTTGAAATCGGGTAGTAATTTATCCCCTAGATAGGGAACAAACAGTACTGCTGCAAACCATGACACCACCAATGCAATGGTGACCACTTGGAAAATCGAGCGGGTATATTCGCCTGTGCTCGATGCGGCTGTGGCAATCGGCAAAAAGCCAGCCGCAGTAATCAGTGTGCCTGTCAGCATTGGAAATGCAGTGGTCCGCCATGCATGTCCGGCGGCTTGTAACCGGCTATAGCCCTGCTCCATTTTGATCGCCATCATTTCGACGGCAATAATCGCATCATCCACCAATAAACCGAGTGCGAGAATTAACGCCCCCAAAGAAATCTTGTGCAACCCAACATCAAACATCTGCATGCCAGCAAAAGTCATGGCCAAGACCAATGGAATGGAAAATGCCACAACCAATCCCGTACGGAAACCCAAGGAGAAGAAGCTCACCAATAGGACGATAATCACCGCCTCAGCGAGGACTTTCATAAACTCATTGACGCTGCGCTTCACGGCTACAGGCTGATCAGAAACTTTTTTCAGTTCCATACCCAAGGGCAAAGTTTTTTGCAAGCGGGCAAATTCTGTTTCTAGGTTTTTACCCAAAGCCAGAATGTCGCCACCTTTACGCATCGACACGGCAATGCCTAAACCATTTTCGCCCATAAAACGCATACGCGGCTGTGGTGGATCACTAAAGCCACGATGTACATCAGCCACATCACCCAATTGAATCGTTCGACCATTCACCAATAAGGGCATCTGACGCAGTTCATCAATGTTTTGTAAATTGCCGCTGACACGCACTTGAATCCGGTCTGAATTGGTTTCAAAAAAGCCGGCACTGGCAACTGTGTTTTGCTGCTGCAAGGCTTGTTGAATCGCCGTCACGGGTATGCCCATTTGTGTGGCTTTGGTGTTGGAAATTTCAATCCAAACTTTTTGATCTTGTAGACCAATTAAATCCACTTTCGCAACGTCTTTGACCCGTTGTAACTGGAGCTGTAAACGGTCGGCATATTCCTTCATGATGGCATAGTCAAAGTCTTTGCCGGTCAGCACATAGATATTACCAAAGGTGTCACCAAACTCATCATTAAAGAAAGGACCTTGCACCCCAGATGGCAATTGATGGCGAATATCATTGACCTTTTTACGCACGGTGTACCAAACATCGGGGACTTGCTGCGAACGTAAACTGTCCTTGGCCACAAAGGTCACCATGGATTCACCCGGACGTGAATACGCCATGATGCGTTCATACTGCCCCGTGGTCATCAGTTCTTTTTCAATTCGATCGGTGACCTGCATTGATACTTCTTTGGCTGTTGCACCAGGCCAATAGGTCTGAATCACCATGACTTTAAAGGTAAATGGCGGGTCTTCACTCTGCGACAATTTGGAATAAGAAAATATCCCAACGATGCCCAGCAGAATCATAAAATAAAGGATTAATCCTTTATTTTTCAGTGCCCACTCAGACAAGTTAAAATTCATTAATTAACTCCTGTCTGAATGTGTACTGCACGATTTTCACGATCAACAGGTTGTATTTTTTGTTTTTCGCGGAGCAAATGCACGCCGCCAACCACCACAAAATCCCCTGCTTGCAAACCACTGAGTACGGGCACGCTATCACGTCCATATTCGCCTAAACTTACTGGAACTTTACGTACCGTATTATCTGCATTGACCACCATCACATACGCCTGCTGACCACTCGCAGACACACTCGATAACGGCACATGCAAAACATTCTGCTGTGCTTTGGTTAAAAATACCCGTGCACTTTGCCCCAGTTGAATGGCGCTATTGCCTTCACGTAATGCCACTTTGACACTATAAGTACGAGACTGATCGGCAGCAGGACTAATTTCACGTACATAGCCTGCAAATTTTTCCTGTGGTTTCGACCACAAGGTAACCCATGCATCCTGCCCTGTTTTAATTTCAGTAACCGCTTGTTCAGGCACACCAATGACCACGTCACGTTCACCTGCTATCGCCAATTGAAATGCCGGTTGTCCTGCTGCAATCACTTGACCAATCTCAATATTACGCTCAGTAATGACCCCATTTTTATTGGCAATTAATTGGTTATAACCGGTCTGATTACGACTCACATCATAATTGGATTGCGCTTGCTTTAAATTCGACTGTGCTGCTTTATATTGGTTTTCCACCGCATCGTACTGCGAACGACTCACAGCATTGACTGGCAATAATTGCTTAAAGCGTTTTAGTTCATCTTCAGCAATTTGTGCAGCGGAACGCGCACTTTCAAGCTGCGCTTGTGCTGCATTCAGTTGCAACTGTGCATCTTTGACGTCTAATTTTGCCAAGACTTGCCCGACTCGGACTTGGTCTCCAACATCGACATAGCGCTCAGTGATTTGACCGCCAACCCGAAACGCTAAAGCTGTTTGCTGGCGTGCTTGTACATCACCCGCATAACTTTTTTGTTCAAAATGTGTGGCGCCTGGCTGAGTCACCATCACAAATGGCACTTCCTGTTCCGTTTGGGCTTTATCCTTGCTGCATCCCCATAAGGTCACACTGCAAACGATAATCATGCTGACAACTGTGATCTTAATCGTACTCATGAAGTTCGCTCTTAATAAAAAGTCTTTTTTAGGGCAGAATATTATTCAATTAATTTGGTTATTTTTTAATTAATAAACCATGCGGTACATTAATTAGATTAATTATCCTAAATCAATGACCTTTTCGCCTTTTTTGGAATTTTTTCAGCAAATGAATGTCGGCCGCCCAAAAGACTTAGAAAAACGACAACGGATTTTAGAGTCTGCAAAACAATTATTTTTAGAAATGGGCTATCACGGTTGCAGCATGAATCAGATTGCGCAACATGCAGGGGTCACCAAACTGACGGTCTATAACCATTTTCAGGACAAAGCCACCTTATTTACCAGTGCGATTGAAGACACCTGTGAATATATTTTGAATACCCGCCCGCGACATCTGCACAGCGAAAGTCATTTTATGCAGGCTTTCGTTGAAATTTGTGAGTTGGGGCTGAACATCATGAATTTGCCAGAAGCCATTAAACTGGACTTATTACTTTTGGAGTTGGCTGCCGAACACAGTCCCTTGGTGGAACAGTTTTTCCGTGCCTCACATTTGAAAATGCGCCAAGTCTGGGAAAATTTCTTTCAAGACGCAGCAGCTTTAAATTTCATTCAGCAGGATCACCCTGCCCGACAAACTGAACTGATTGTGTCGCTACTGATGGGACTACGCCATCAAGAAGTCTTATTGGGCATGCGCCCAGTACCTGAAACAGCAGAGCGACAGGCCATTATTCACTCTGCCATCGACATCTTTATGCTGAAATATCAACTCGGCACACAGAGCTAAGCATTTTCTGAAATATTTCAACGCTAAACTGAAACAAATGGCATAGCTATTGCTCATTTACCTAGAAAAGTCATCCGACTTTTGTCTGTACCCCCTTTTGCCACAGCACTTTCGGGGTATAGTCGAGACAGGAATACACGGAGAAATAACAAATGATTCAACAAATTGATGCTCCATTACGTGAAGACGTGCGCTTACTGGGCAATTTATTGGGTGAAACCCTAAAGCAGCATGCAGGACAAGATTTGTTTAATCAGGTAGAGCAAATTCGTGCTTTGTCTAAAGGCGCGCGCGATGGACAAGTTGAAGCCGAAAAACAGTTAGAACAATTATTTTTAAATTTAAAAGATGAAGAAATTCTGCCACTGACCCGTGCATTTACACACTTTCTCAACTTTGCCAATATTGCCGAACAATACAATGTGGTGCGCAGCCGTCGCCAAAGTGAGTTTGATGAGCAAGCACCATCACCGAATCCACTCGATCATTTATTTGAAAAATTTAAAAGCAATAACATCAGTGCGGAACAACTGTTCCAACAAATTTGTGAATTAAAAATTGAACTGGTCCTGACTGCACATCCAACTGAAGTCAGCCGCCGTACCTTGATCCAAAAATATGATGGGATTAATGATTGCCTGTTTAAAATGGATCAACAAAAACTTACGCCACGCGAACGCAAAGCCGTACTGGATGATTTAAAACAACTGATTTGCTCGGCATGGCAAACCGACGAAATTCGTCAACATCGCCCGACGCCTGTCGACGAAGCTAAATGGGGCTTCACGACCATTGAACAGACCTTGTGGAATGCTGTACCCAAATTCATGCGTGAATTGGATGGCATGGTTCAAGATCATTGTGGCAAGACCTTGCCTTTAAATGTTGCCCCTGTGCGCTTTGCATCATGGATGGGCGGTGACCGTGATGGCAACCCAAACGTCACCCATAACATTACTCAAGAAGTGCTTTGGCTTTCACGTTGGAAAGCTGCCGACCTGTATTTACGCGATATCGAAGACCTACGTTGGGAACTTTCGATTCAAGAATGCAGTAAAGAACTCAGTGATGCTTTGGGCCATTTCCACCCTGAACCGTATCGTGAATATCTACGTGATGCGCGGGAACGCCTCAAAGCCACTCGTCACTGGTTGGCACTAAAACTCCGTGGTGAAGATGCTGACGATAGCCAAGTCATTAAAAGCCGCCATGAGCTGCTCGATCCACTATTGGTTTGCTACCGTTCACTGATTGACAGCGGTTTACCTGAAATTGCCAATGGTCAGTTACTCGACTTTATTCATCGAGTGAATTGCTTTGGTATCGAATTACTCAAACTCGATATTCGTCAGGAGTCGACTCGTCATCG
This sequence comes from Acinetobacter sp. YH12027, assembly GCF_013420085.1. Lineage (NCBI taxonomy): Bacteria > Pseudomonadati > Pseudomonadota > Gammaproteobacteria > Moraxellales > Moraxellaceae > Acinetobacter > Acinetobacter sp. YH12027. The sequence goes on along the minus strand of NZ_VOYW01000012.1, from coordinate 23,823 downwards.
CCAAGCGATTTCTGCCATTACTGAATATTTAGGTTTAGGCAATTTTGAAACATGGACGGAGCAAGCCCGTCAAAATTTCTTGATTCAGGAACTGCAAAGCAAACGTCCATTGCTACCGAAGTTTTTAAATGAGCCAAAACAAAGCCTGATTGAACATCCAGATGTACAAGAAATCTTTGCAACCATGCGGACTTTGGCAGAGCAACCACCTGAAAGTTTAGGGGCTTATATTATTTCCATGGCAGAGCATCCGAGTGATGTCTTGGCCGTATTGTTACTGCAAAAAGAAGCGGGCATCAAACAAGCGCTACGCGTTGTGCCACTGTTTGAAACTTTAAAAGATTTGGATGGTGCCGCCCGTACCATGAATACCCTATTCAATATGCATTGGTATAAGCAGCATATTCAGGGTAAACATGAGGTGATGATTGGCTATTCAGACTCTGCCAAAGATGCGGGCTTTATGTCGGCAAACTGGGCACAGTATCGTGCGCAGGAAGAATTAACCGCGGTTGCGAAAAAACATGATGTACAACTGACATTATTCCATGGCCGTGGCGGTTCAATCAGCCGTGGTGGAGCGCCGACACAGCAAGCGCTGTTTTCACAGCCACCGGGTTCGATTTCAGGAGCGATTCGTGTCACAGAACAAGGGGAAATGATTCGCTTCAAGTTTGGATTAGAAGGCATTGCCTTACAAAACCTGGAAATTTACACCGCAGCGACCTTAGAAGCGACCTTATTACCACCGCCTGAACCGAAACAGGAATGGCGCAAGCTCATGCACAGCATGACGGATCTGTCGGTACAGGTGTATCGTCAAACCGTGCGTGAAAATCCGCATTTTGTAAAATACCTACGGACTGTAACGCCAGAACTGGAACTACAAATGTTACCGCTCGGATCACGCCCAGCCAAACGTAAAGTCAGCGGTGGAATTGAGTCATTGCGTGCGATTCCGTGGGTATTCGCATGGACTCAAATTCGTTTAATGCTACCTGCTTGGCTCGGTACAGGTGCTGCGATTAATCAGGTGATTGATCAGGGTCAAAAAGCAACCTTAGAAGAAATGCTACAACAGTGGCCTTATTTCCAAACGTTAATTGATATGTTGGAAATGGTCTTGTCTAAGGCTGATGGCCATGTGGCACTATATTATGAGTCTCATCTGACAGATAACGCAGACCTCAAACAGTTGGGCGAAGAGTTACGTCAGCGTTTACGTGATGCGGTACAAACGCTATTAGCACTCAAAGGTGAATCGAAATTACTTAGCAGTAACGATGTGCTTGACCAATCCATGAAGGTGCGTAAGCCTTATTTATTGCCGCTACATTTACTACAAGCCGAACTGATGAAACGCCGCCGTGCATACCTTGCCGAGCGTCAAGCTGAAAATACCCCAGTCGACCATGCGTTGATGGTTAGCATCGCGGGTATTGCGGCAGGTTTGCGTAACACTGGCTAAAACTTCCAACCCCAAACGAAGCACATCCATGGATGTGCTTTTTTTTTAAGCAATCACTTTAGCTTTAAATTGTTTAGGAATATATAAAATAAGAAAAATTTATGAACTAAGATAAAAAACCAACAATGATTAATTACATGATTTAACATTAATTTTACATATAAAAAACTTTTACCACTTGGTAAAAATACATGTAAAGTCAGGTAATTAATTTGAACAAAATATTTTTAAAAGTAATTAAATCTTCTAAAAAACAAGAGTATGATGTGCACAATTTATCTTTTGAGTGCTCATTTTATGTCCAATTGGTTTCCCAAATGGCGCCCATACGAAGGCAATATTGATGCACGTCCTGTCGGTACCAATGAGTATCTTCCGCCTGTGCAAAGTGTTGTATTGGGGATACAGCATGCCTTTGCAATGTTTGGTGCAACGGTTCTTGCACCATTCTTGATGGGTTTTGATGCCAATCTTGCAATTTTAATGTCGGGCATCTGTACCATCTTGTTCTTCTTTATGACTGGTGGTCGTGTACCAAGTTATCTGGGCTCAAGCTTTGCCTTTATTGGTGTGGTCATTGCCGCAACAGGTTATGCAGCGTCAGGTACTGGCGCGCCAAATGCCAATATCGCGATGGCTGCTGGCGGGATTATGGCCTGCGGTATTTTATATGCCATTTTTGGTTTTATCGTGATGGCAACGGGTACCCGTTGGATTGAAAAACTCATGCCACCTGTCGTTACAGGTGCAGTGGTGATGATCATTGGTCTCAACCTTGCCCCAGTGACCATTAAAGGGGTTGCCGGTAATAACTTTAATATGTGGATGGCTTTAGTAACCGTACTATGTATGGGTTCAATTGCTGTGTTCACCAAAGGTTTATTACAACGTCTATTACTCTTAGTTGGCCTTCTACTCGCTTACTTGGTGTATTACATCATTTCCAATGTCATGGGTCATGGCACACCAATCAATTTCGTTCCCGTACAAGAAGCGGCTTGGTTTGGTGTTCCGCACTTCCATTCACCCGTGTTTGACTTCAATGCCATGCTCATCATTGCACCGATTGCGTTGATTTTGGTTGCAGAAAACCTTGGTCACATCAAAGCTGTAGGTGCGATGACAGGTGAAAATCTCGATCCGCACATTGGTAAAGCCTTCGTTGCAGATGGTGTTGCAACCACACTTTCAGGCGGTGTCGGCGGTCCGGGTATGACAACCTATGGCGAAAATATTGGTGTGATGGCGGTAACACGTGTTTACTCGACCATCGTATTTGTATTTGCGGGTGTATTCGCCATCTTCCTTGGTCTTTCTCCAAAGTTTGGTGCGATTATTCATACTATTCCGCAAGCCATTTTGACAGGTGCATCGATTGTTGTATTTGGTCTAATTACCATTGCAGGTGCGAAAATCTGGATTGAAAACAAAGTCGATTTCTCAAAAAATAAAAACCTGATGGTGGCAGCAGTCACGATTATTTTAGGTACAGGTGACTTTGCACTTCAATTTGGTAACTTCAACTTAGGTGGTATTGGTACTGCTACATTTGCAGCGTTGATTTTGAACTGGTTCTTTAGCTTGGGCGACAAATCAGAATAAGCCCCAAGACATTTAAAAAAGAATACAACATTCATTTGAAAAGCGGCCGAAAGGTCGCTTTTTTTTATAGCTACTCTTTCGGTAAGATAAGGCATTAGCCAAGGAATACACCGTATGCGACTGGATTTGTTCGACCTTCAATTGGTACTGCACATTGTTGACAGCGGTAGTCTGACCAAAGGCGCTGCTCGTTCTGCCATCTCGCTACAAGCAGCCAGTGAACGAATTAAAAAACTCGAACAGCATTACCGCACGACCCTGTTCACTCGCCATGCCAAAGGGGTCAAACTAACCCTTGCCGGTCAAACCTTGGTTGAACATGCGCAGCGCATCTTGCATGAGGGGCAACAATTAGAACACGCAATGCTGTCCTTTGCCCATGGGCTGAGTTCCAATATGACCTTATGGTGTAATTCATCTGCACAAAGTGAATATTTGCCGGTTTTGCTGCCACGCTATTTGCTGGAAAATCCCAATACACAAATTGAGCTGCATGAAGCCGAGTCTAAAGACATCATTGCAGCGATTGAACAAGGCAATGCACAACTAGGTCTAATTTCGGGTTTCTTTAAATCCGAAAAGTTACAAACACTTGAGTTTGCAGATGATCCGTTGGTGCTGATTTGTCCTATAACTCATGAATTGGCCTCGATATCTAGCGTCAAACCCGCAGAGATTTTAAATTATCCCTTTGTCGGTTTGATGCAATATCATTCCTTGCAACAATCGATTGAGGCACAAGCCAAATTATTCGGCTGTGAAATTCAGTATCGGCTGCGTTTGCCGAATTTTGCCGCGATCGCGCAAGTGATAGCGAATGGTGTGGGCGTTGCCATCATGCCAAAACGTGCGGCCCAACGATTAATCAGTTTGTATGCCTTTGCCCAAGTTGAGCTCAGCGGTGACTGGGCCAATCGAAAATTGCTGCTCACCGCACGTAATTTTGATGATTTACCCTTAAATTATCAGCATTTCAGTCAGTTTCTACTGTCACAAAAATCTACTTTAGATGGCTAAGTCTAGGCTTCAAATCACGCCAAACTGGTGCAGCATCATATAGCCACCGAGGGCAATCAACCCGATAAAAAACACCTTACGGAATTTTTGTTCTGGAATGCGGTAACGGATTTTTTTCCCTGCCCACATGCCAATGAGCGCAGGAACCAGTGCCATGGCTGACATGGCATAATCAATCGGGAGATCTTCCACAGGATTTTGCTGTAAGAACACCGCCAAACAAATAGTTGACGTGGTAAAGGCCAAACCGAGTGACTGTACGAGGTCATCGCGTTTCAGTTGCAAACCTTGCAAATATGGCACCACAGGGATCACTACCACACCTGTGGCTACAGTCAGCGCTCCACCGAGATAACCGATCATTGGAGATAGCCATTTTTCATGTGGTGCAAAGTTCGGCAAGCTTTTGGCACAAAGCCCATACAGTCCGTATAGTGCCAACATGCCCCCCAGTAAAGCTTCACTTTTAAACTCGCCATGCCCTAAAGTTGGGAAAATACTCCAAATTGAACCGACGATAATCCCAAGTAACAAGGGCCAAAAGCGTTGAATGAGGCGCAGCACCTGCCCTTCGGCAAATAATTGCCAAAAGTTGGTGACCATAGATGGAATGATCAATAACGTCGCTGCCTGAAATGGACTGATCACCATGGTGAGTAAGCCCATCGATACCGCAGGCAGGCCTAACCCAATTGTGCCTTTAATTAGACCTGCGATTGCAAAAACTGTGATGACGAACCAAATCATGGCGAAACTCGCAAAAGAATTGGCTCTATGCTATGCAATTCAGACACTTTGAAAAATCAGTGTTTTTGGTATAGAGCCTCAATAAAATGTTGAGGCTAGGTTATAGCGTCTAAAGCAGATAGCGTAGATGGGCTAAACAAACTCTTCTGATTTTGAATAAGTTATAAGCGTATTGGTTGAATAGTAATATAAAAACCGTTCCAATATGCTGTTTACTGGAACGGTTTTCAATAAGATATTGATACTTATAGTAAAATTTCAAGAATTTCGTATAACGTGTACTATGTTAATTTTAGAAAAATTTAAAAATGAATTGATTTCTACATATTTAAAAACCAATTCATGCACTATGATTAGAGGAGTTATAAAATAAGATAATTATTTTATTTTTCCATCTAAATGAGAAACTACTTTTTTGACTGTAAGCTTCTGAATTGCAGAAATATAGTTCTGCATAAATACATAGTCAGGGCTACCATCTTTAACAGGTAAACTAATTTCAGTACGTTTAAGCTCAATTTTTGTAGCTTTTGCATTATAATGAAATTTTTTGTGAATAACTTTGACAATACAAGCAATTAAAAAATTAGCTATGGGTTTATTTAGGTTTTCTGACTGTAAAACACTGGTAGCTCCATGACCATCTTTTAAATAAAAAGGAGTCTCTAAATAGACTGTATTTTGATTATTCGAATGTATCAAAATAGTTGGTCTACCTTCTTTATTATTCAGTACCTCATTCTTTAATTGACGATATTCAATAACTCCATTATTTGTAGTTGCTTGACCATAAAATGGATATTTTTTACTGCTCGATACACTTAACTTATCTAAGTCTAATGGATTTAGTTCCGAAATACCTTGTTGCCAATCTAATATCTCTTCTATTTCAAATAATCCCCAACTCACACTTTGTATGTTTTCTAATGCCTCTTTTTCAAGATCATTTAGATACATATAGTTAGGATTATTTTCACATAGATAATTTTTCACCCTTTCAACATGATCACACTCAATTTTTTTAACGAATTCGTTAATAAAATTAAATGATATTTCACCATTTTCAGAAGGTAATTTTATAACCGTATTATTCATAGCATTACGATTATATTTATTTCCATAATTATAAAATTTTGATGTAGAAATATTAGACGTCGTGATTATAGCGCTAGCTATTTCTCTGTTGAAATTCTTAATTTTTGGAGAAAAATATTGTATATGCGAATATCCAATAAAATCCTTCTCTTGATAGAACATAGTTTCAGCACCTAATGTTGTATCGGAACAAGTTATTGCATTTCCTTTATTTAATGCATCTAACTTAGAAAAACCCATAACACCATTATTGATAGATGAATTTGAAACTAAAGGAATCTTACCATCTGGATCTAAGATGTCCTCATTAGATTTTCTATAATATTTGGTTGGGTAAATATCAAATAAATCACCTAGTTTATATTCCCCCCACTCAATACTCTCAAGTTGCGTAGCAAGTGGGGAATTTACTTTCCCAATAAATCCTCATCACTTAAATCAGATTTAAGGATAGTTGAAATTTCCCAAGCGAGATAATCTGCTACAGTCTTTTGAAAGTCTTTTAAAGTTGGCTTGCTATCTATAGGGGCATTTTGATTCCAGTCCTTACCACTTTGAGGATCAATCGTACCTTCATAATATTCTTGAGAAGTAAAAATTTTAAGTTTACTACGGCCGAAACGAACCAAATTAACTAACTCTTCATAACGCTCTTTGGCTTGATCTGTATCTCTCAAATTCGTAACAGCCTTTTTACGGCTTGTTCTTGTATATCCATCATTGCTAAAGTCTATAAACTTTACGACTTCATCAGGATGATGAGATTCATTCACTTTAAAAACATAAATATAAGTTTGCACACTCGATTTACCAATAAATATGTCTACTGGCATTTTTATACTTGCTATTAATGTATGCTTTTTTAGTATTCTTTTATTTATATCAGCAGCTTTCCCTGATCCAGCAGAATTTTGAATAATGATTGCTGCATAGCCTTTATTCATCATATTTAAGGCTTTTTCCACAAAATTCATCCCATTCCCTTCAGCTGAGTATGGTGGATTTAAGATAAATGCCGTTGCAGGGAAATCTTCTCCTGTTCGACCAAAACCATATTTTCCATCAAAGTCTTTTAAAGAGTCTGTATTTAAGATATTAGAACTGCCATCCCCCATTAAAATCATATTTAAGATAGCAAGCATATAAACACTAGATAATAACTCTAGGCCTAAAAGTTGTTCAGCTTTAATTTGGACTTCTTTTTTTCTTAATTCATCAGGTGATTCAATATTTGCTTTTGCATCAGCTAACATCTCATTCATTGCAGCAACTAAAAGGCCAGCAGATCCTGTAGCGAAGTCCCAAACATAAGAATTTCTATCTACTCGTGCTAATTTTGTTAATAAAGTTGCTACATAAGATGGTGTTAAAACAACATCATTCAATTTATCTTGTGAGAAACCAAGCCAACCGTACATTTCATTAAAGAGTTTACCTGTGAAGTCTGTAGATAAACCTATCTTGTAATAAATGCCTAAGTCATCAACGATCTTTTTAAAAACTCTTTTAAGTTGAGTCTCGCCATTTTCTACACGGTTAATATTTTCTGTTGTGAGCGTATTTTCTAATGTTCGGATAATTAGATTCTTTTTATCGTCAGGCAAACCTTTTTCGCTTAAGAAAGCTTTAATCTTCCTAAGAACAATATCTCCATCTTTATTATCTTTCTCTGTACTAGATTTTAAATCAGTTACATCCAATGGCTTAACTTTATCAGGCACGCCTATCGTTGCAATAATAGAAGCTGCCACTAAATAGACACGATCATTCTCACCTAAACCTTTCTCATTCTGATAAATATCATTGTTAAGCTTAGATAAGCTAACATCAATTTCTTTTTCACGCTGTTCTTTAAGTTTGTCCAACTCTTCTTGAGTTAGTTCTAATTCTTTAACACGTTTTATAAAGTCATCAAAATTTTCTTTTTTAAGAAAAGATAGATCAGTGTAATCTCCTACTTTTTGTCCAATACCTAAATTTGATTTAGAAACAAAATAAACCCCAATTTCATATTGGATTTGTCCACGGACATCTTTATAGCCAGTTACACCAATAGAAATAATATCGCTATAATTTGTGTGATGTAGTAATGCATTAGCATAATGAACGGCACCATTTACCGCATATCCATTAATATTAGCAAAATGAGGCTCATTTTTTACAGTTCTGTTCTCAACTTGCCCATCAGAATTGAGTTTAACTAATTTATTTTTATATCCTTTATATTCAATAAGAATAGGATAGTCATTTGTTTCGCTATCTCTTAGTAATAATTTAGCATCTGGACGGTTTGCCCCTGTTCCACCATTTTTAGTGTAATAATCATTAAGAGCTTTATCTATTTCATCATTTAAAGATTCTTGTTCAAGTTTATAGTCTAATTTATAACTTCTTAACCAACCATTAACCATATCAGCAATATTAGGTTCAATACTTTGTACTTTCTTTGTTGAAGAAGTTGGTTTGACAGCTTGCATGTACACAATTCTCATGAAATGACTTGATTTTAACGGCATGAATCTTAACATCAGCCAAATAAAAGCCATACCTAAAGCAAATTATATTTCTTTAGAAGCGCAATTGAAATGCCCTGATTTAACATAAAATCTCTTATACGAAATTCAATTCAAATCCGCCCTAACTATGGTCGAATCTCTTTCAACTCACGTTGAATAAAATGCTGAATCATATCGCGGTATAAACGTTCCACAATATCTGCATTTACACCGTGCTCTGTGGCTTGTAGACGAATTTTACTAATCACCGCTTCGACACGTTCTGGTGATTGAACATCCTGTACTGAACGCTTAAAACGCACCGCTTGATCGACATAAAACTGACGTGCTGCAATGAGCTCAATAATCCCCTGATCAATCACATCAATCTGTGCGCGGGCTTGCTCTAATGACTCAACTTTTTCTTTCTTCATCTTCTCTGGCTTCACTTTCAGCGGTGTTTTCACTTTTATACTTCTCTTCTAACACATTACTGAAAATACTTTCAATCATCCATACGCGGTATAAGCTATTAAATACATAGCTTTGACCTGCAATACGTAATTCCAAGACGGGAAAATCCGGCTGTGACTTCATCTCACAGTGCATATCATTTTCTTTTAATTTTTCAGCAATATCGTCAGTAGTCAGTTCAGAAATCTCTAACTCATACTGTAAAGCCTGAAAATGTGCTTTAAAGGATAAATCACGCCCTTTGGTCCATACGGCCTCCAAAATGCGATACATCACCTCAATACGCTGCTCTTCGGGCGCACTGTAGTAAAGCTGTGACATAGCTAATGTCGCAGCTTCTGTAGGCCGGCAAAATGGCGTGAACTTAACTTCGGTCCGTTTAGACAGACGTGTTGCCAAACTCCAGTCAAACAGATCACGACCGTGATACGACAATGGATACACATTCAGCTGAATATTATAATAGTCCGCCAATTCCTCACGAATATAAGCCAACAGTAACCATGAAATCGGATCTTCCATCGCGATGTAGAGATCAAGCTCAGGATCGAGTCCCTGAATTTCATTCAACTCTTCTGCATCACTGATCAGGTGCTCACGCCATTCAATATGATTGATCATAAAGATCGGGTTATCTGTCAGGAGTTTTTGTTGTTTTAAACGGCGCGTTAAACGCAGTAAATCATCTACAGCATGGTACTTACGTTCACCAAACTCAAAATACCCCGTCAAAATTGCTAAGTCAGAAAAAATCCGTTCTGGAAAATCTTGCGCTTTATGATGACGGCTGGCCATCGCGTACAGTGTTCTCAGCTTGCCATACTGTTTTTGCCAGAGCATGTGGAATACATCTTCAAGTAAATAGAGAAAGTCTTGGCCGCGTAATGGGGTATTTTTTAGAATAATTTCGGCTTGTTCTAAGGCTTCATCGGTAGGCTGTTCAGGTGTTTCATGAAAACTAAAACGATGCTGCCGCGCTAAAATTTGGGCATCATTCAGACAATATTGTTGCCATTCTATCGATGACATTTGATTGGGAGGTTCTGCACTCTGACGACAAATAATCACTTTCAGTGGTTTAATTTCATCACTGAGAATTTCTTCTAATTGAGGCAGTTGCTGCGCAGCCAAATAGCTATAGACATCATCCAGTCGAAGATAAACACTCAGACCTTGTTCCGTGGGTAACACCGCTTGTCGGGTCGGTTTCTGATAAAACCAACTCGATCGGATTGGATCGAACCAACGGCGTAACAGTGACATGCGTTTTTTGCCTCAAAATGATGAATTGTGCCGAACCTGCCAGCACATGCTTAAAATTCAACTTCTATTATGAAGCTGTTTTAAATGAGATATAAGCCTTGTGCAAAACTTATATCAAGTCAGGGCTGAATGTTCAATGTTTAACAATGGATTAGACGTCTAGATTTAGGTCAGTCACCGCACCTTTTTCCGCACCAGAGGTCAACTTGGCAAATTTAGCCAAAGCGCCATGGGTATAATTCGGTTTCGGTTTGACCCAGGCCGCACGACGTGCAGCAATTTCATCCTCAGCCACATGCCAAGTCATTTCACGGGTTTCAGCGTTAATTGATATTTTATCGCCGTTTTTAACCAAGCCAATTGGGCCTCCTTCATAGGCTTCTGGTGTCACATGCCCAATCACAAAACCATGGCTGCCGCCCGAGAAACGCCCATCAGTCAACAGTGCAACAGATTGGCCTAGACCTTTACCAATAATCGCTGAAGTCGGTTTTAACATTTCCGGCATACCCGGCCCGCCTTTCGGCCCAACACCGCGGATCACCACCACTTCACCTTCTTGTACTTCGCCATCTAAAATACCGCGCATGGCGCCCTGCTCTCCCTCAAATACCCGCGCAGGCCCTTCAAAATATAGCCCTTCTTTACCGGTAATTTTAGCCACAGCACCTGTCGGTGATAAATTGCCTTTGAGCACTACTAAGTGCGAATCCTTTTTGATCGGTGCATCAAACGGCAGAATAATTTGCTGACCTTCAGGATAATCCTCTACCTTGGCTAAGTTTTCCGCCAAAGTTTTGCCAGTGACCGTCAGGCAAGAACCATCGAGCATACCTGCATCCAGCATGCGCTTCATCAGCGGCTGAATACCGCCAATGGCAATCAGTTCCGACATTAAATATTTACCCGATGGGCGCACATCGGCCACCACAGGAATATCTTTGCCAATACGTACAAAATCATCCAAAGAGAGTTCCACACCTGCGGTATGCGCCATGGCAATCAAATGCAGCACACCATTGGTTGACCCACCTAAGGCAATTAGCACTTTAATCGAGTTTTCAAAAGCAGCTTTGGTCATAATGTCGCGCGGCTTAATATCGAGACGCAGCAGGTTCATTACGGCTTCACCTGCACGCTGGCAGTCGGCAATTTTATCCGCGGAGACCGCTTCCTGTGCTGAAGATCCCGGCAGACTCATGCCCAGTGCTTCAATCGCTGAGGCCATTGAATTGGCCGTATACATGCCGCCGCACGAACCTGGCCCCGGCAGCGCGACTTCTTCAATCTGCTTCACCTGAATTTCATTGATTTCGCCTTTGGCGTGCTGACCAACTGCTTCAAATACCGAGATCATGTCGGTATGCCCTACTCCAGGTTTAATGGTGCCGCCATAAATAAATAGGCCCGGACGGTTTAAGCGCGCCAAACCCATAATGCAGCCCGGCATGTTCTTGTCGCAGCCGCCTATGGCAATTACGCCATCATAGGCCTGACAGCCCACCACAGCTTCAATGGAATCGGCAATGATTTCCCGCGATAGCAATGAATACTTCATGCCTTCTGTACCGTTGGAAATGCCGTCAGAAATGGTGATGGTATTGAAAATAATGCCTTTCCCGCCTGCAGCATTCACCCCACTTTCAGCTTCACGCGCCAAGCCATCAATATGCATATTACACGGCGTGACATTGGCCCAAGTCGAAGCAATACCAATAAATGGGCGTTTAAAGTCTGCATCTTGGAAGCCCGTGGCACGCATCATGGAACGTGCAGGCGCATTCTCTATGCCTTCATAAACAGGAGCAGAATGTTCGCGGATATTATTTTTACTCATTGTTGTTCCTTGGCGATGGCTGATTTTGGCTTCAGCTTTGGCGGGTTCTTTTAAATTTATTGTATAGAAAGCGCTCGGCATGTAAAAGAAATTACATCTCAACAAAAAAGATTTTTAGCGCATGCAATACCATTCAATCACATGACAAAACGACATGGATGTCGCTGTTTTCCTGTATGGCAGGGATGCCATATCAGGAGAACAAAAGATTTTTGTTACTTTTGATCTTTCAAAAGTAAGGGATTGCCTACACAAAGCCATATAAATTATAGCTACTATTCGAGGCTGTCTTTTTAGAATTTTAATGACATCCACTAATTATTAAATTTTATTTATTTGCTTCAAGAAACATTATTTTTAATCAGATTAAGAAATCTATAACTTAGAATTATTGTCCCATTATTTCATTTAAAAGCTGATTACAGCGGAGTCTTACCTCTATAAAAGCTAATTTTCGGAGCTCGTATGTTACTTTTGTTTCGGCAAAAGTAACCAAAACCATTTGTCATCCGCAAAACTCGGCAACTGTTTGCAACTAAAAAAATGATCGCAGAAACATTCACTTTTAAATTACCGTTTACCTCAGACAGTTGCGGATGACATTTCCTCGTATCCAATGCAAGTTATGTAGATGTAAATTAAAAAAGCACCCCATGTGGAGTGCTTTTTAATTAAACATCTAAAGTTTAGATTTCACGTACTGCGCCTTTCGCCGCACTCGTGGTATGCATTGCATACGCTTTCAATGCTTTCGAAATTTTGCGTGGACGCTCTTCAACTGGATGCCAACCTTTGGCTTCTTGCGCTGCACGGCGAGCGGCCATGGTTGCTTCATCAACAGCAAGGTTGATGGTACGGTTTGGAATATCAATTTCGATTAAATCGCCATCTTCCACTAAACCAATTGCACCACCTTCTGCTGCTTCAGGTGAAACGTGACCAATAGACAGGCCTGACGAACCGCCCGAGAAACGACCGTCAGTCAATAATGCACATTCTTTGCCTAGACCTTTCGATTTTAAGTAGCTGGTTGGGTACAACATTTCTTGCATACCCGGACCACCACGTGGGCCTTCATAGCGAATCACAACCACATCACCGGCTTTGATTTCATTGCCCAAGATCGCCTCTACTGCTGAATCTTGGCTTTCAAACACACGTGCAGTACCGTTGAATTTCAAGATTGAATCATCTACACCCGCAGTTTTTACGATACAACCATCGAGCGCAATGTTGCCGTAAAGCACAGCTAAGCCACCGTCTTTCGAGAACGCATGTTCAGCATTACGGATCACGCCATTTTCACGGTCACCATCTAGTCGTTGGTAATATCGATCTTGTGAGAATGCAGTTTGCGTTGGTACACCGCCCGGCGCTGAACGGAAGAATTGGTAAACGTCTTCATTTTCAGTACGGATAATGTCCCATTTATCTAAAGCATCTTTTAAGCTTGCTTCGTGAACAGTACCTACAGATGTGTCCAATAAGCCTGCACGGTCTAATTCACCGAGAATGGACATGATACCGCCAGCACGGTGTACATCTTCCATATGTACGTCGTTTTTCGCAGGTGCAACTTTACATAGAACAGGCACTTTGCGAGATAAACGGTCAATGTCATCCATCGTGAAATCAACACCCGCTTCATTGGCAGCCGCCAACAAGTGTAGAACGGTATTGGTTGAACCACCCATCGCGATGTCTAAAGTCATGGCATTTTCATACGAGGCTTTGGTCACCATTTCACGTGGCAATACGCTGTAATCATCTTGTTCATAATGACGTTTAGCCAATTCAACAATTAAAGAGCCTGCGCGTTCGAATAATTTTTTACGGTTTGCATGTGTTGCCAGTGTAGAACCGTTACCCGGTAAAGACAGGCCCAATGCTTCTGTTAAGCAGTTCATTGAGTTTGCGGTGAACATACCTGAGCATGAACCACAAGTTGGGCATGCAGAGCGTTCGTATTCTGCTACTTCTTCATCAGTATAGTTGTCATCTGCAGCCACAATCATGGCATCAATCAAGTCGATCGCTTTGTCATTGCCGCGGATTTTGACTTTACCCGCTTCCATTGGGCCGCCAGAAACAAATACCACTGGAATGTTCAAGCGCATTGCCGCCATCAACATCCCTGGGGTGATTTTGTCACAGTTTGAAATACAGACCATTGCGTCAGCACAGTGCGCGCTCACCATGTATTCTACTGAGTCTGCAATCAAGTCACGTGAAGGCAATGAATACAGCATGCCGTCATGGCCCATCGCAATACCGTCATCGACTGCGATGGTGTTAAATTCTTTAGCAACACCGCCTGCTTGCTCAATTTGACGCGCCACAAGTTGACCAAGGTCTTTAAGATGAACGTGACCCGGTACAAATTGGGTAAATGAGTTCACGACAGCAATAATTGGTTTACCGAAGTCTTCATCTTTCATACCAGTTGCACGCCATAAGCCGCGCGCACCCGCCATATTTCTTCCGTGTGTCGATGTTTTTGAACGATAGTCAGGCATTTTATATTTCCAACAAAGTTTGAGCTTGAAATGAACCCTGCAGATTCACTCTGGCTAAATCATACTGACAATGATGTAAAATCAGTCGAATTTTAAACCTATCATACACCAAGCCATTGTTTTTAAAGATGGCTTTTTAAGCTGAGATTTGGGCAGATGGGTCTATAAATAAAACCGAGTGATTTGACGACAAAAATCTTTTAACTGAAATCTACTATACCGCCATCAAAGGCTGCACAATACAAAACTTTCATGAATAATTTTTAAATTTTATATAAATATAATTTATTTAAAAATTGCAAATTTGCGATTTTGGGTTATGAAATCATTGAGCTTGGACAGCTTCAAAGTTGCAAAAATCAATTTCTAATGTTCTAAATTACGCATTAATCATTTGCTATAATCCACATATTCAACACAGATTCGGTTCATTCATTTTGAAAATCATCTTTGCCGGTACGCCAGAATTTGCCGCAACAGCACTAGCTGCTTTGCTCAACACACAACATGAAATTGTTGCGGTATACACTCAACCTGACCGCAAAGCTGGACGTGGACAAAAACTCACAGCTTCTGCCGTAAAGCAATTGGCTTTAGAGCACCATATTCCTGTTTACCAACCCCTTCATTTCAAATCATCGACTGAAGAAGGTTTAGCCGCACAAGCGGAATTAAAGGCCTTAAATGCCGATGTTATGGTGGTTGCAGCCTATGGTTTGATCTTGCCGCAAGTGGTGCTAGATACCCCGAAATATGGCTGTCTGAATATTCATGGTTCATTGCTGCCACGTTGGCGTGGTGCAGCACCGATTCAACGTGCCATCGCAACAGGTGATATTGAAACAGGTGTCACCATTATGAAAATGGCAGCCGGACTAGATACTGGCGACATGATGTATAAAACCATCTGCCCGATTGAAGCAACGGATACCTCTGCAACTTTGCATGACAAACTTGCAGAGCAAGGTGCAACTGCAATTACTGCCGTTTTAGACACTGAACAAACATTGCAGCAATATTTAGACAGCCGTGAAGTTCAAGACGAAGCATTAACAGTTTATGCACATAAGCTATCAAAAGCTGAAGCAAAAATTGATTGGTCCATCGATGCTGTACAAATTGATCGTAACATTCGCGCCTTTAATCCGTGGCCGGTAGCATTTATTCAGTTGGATGAACAAAACAACTTACGTGTTTGGCATTCTGAACTTTCTGCTGTGTCTGCACCGAACGCTCAAGCAGGTGAAATCATTGCCATCGACAAAAAAGGCATACACGTTGCCTGTGCCAATGGCAGCGTGATTATTTTGACCTCTTTACAATGGCCAGGTGCTAAACCACTCAACCCTGTACAAATTTTACAAACCCAAAAATTGACTATTGGACAAATTTTATAATGAAGCAATCTCCCAACGCCTCGACCCGAGACCTTAATTTACGTGCTCAGGTAGTGAAGACGTTATTGGCTGTCCAAAATGGTCAATCGCTGCAATCGGTACTCGCGCAGCAAATGAATATCGTGTCAGATAAAGACCGTGCGTTATTCCATGAATTGGTGCTTGGTTGTTTACGTCAATGGTACGCATTGAAACAACTGACTTTACCATTACTGTCTAAACCTGTAGATAACCAAGTGGTTGAAACCTGTTTATACCTTGGTTTGTATCAATTGTTGTGTACCCGTGTCGCGGCTCACGCTGCAATTTCTGAAACGGTGGAAGCTGCAAAACAATTGGGTATGGGCAGTCTAAGTGGCTTAATCAACGCGATTTTGCGCCGCGCAACACGTGAAACAGAACAGTTCTACGATGTACTTGAACAAGCGACCAATTTACCAAGTTGGTTAACCAAACGTCTGAAAAAAGACTGGGGTGAACAATTTGATGAACTCAGTTATGAGCTTAAACAAATTGCGCCACTGACTTTGCGTGTCAATACACGTCAGGTCAGCCGTGACGAATACCTCGATATTTTGGAAGATGAAGGTATCGATGCGCATCGCTGTGAACTGTCTGATGTCGGCATTGTGATGGACGAAAGCCTACACATTCCAAGCCTGCCGGGCTTTGAAGCAGGTGGTTTTTCGGTACAAGATGAACATGCTCAGCTTTGCGCAACACTATTGCCAAATCTTGACGGTAAATTTGTGATTGATGCTTGTGCTGCGCCGGGTGGTAAAACAGCACACATTTTAGAGACCTTCCAACCAAAGAAACTCATCGCACTCGACCAAGATGAGAAACGTCTGAAACGTGTGGTTGAAAACCTTGATCGTTTGGATCTCGATGGTAAACATGTCGAAATCCAAACTGCCGATGCCGTCACCTATACTGCTCCTGAACTTGCTGATTGCATCGTGCTCGATGCGCCATGTACCGCTGTGGGTGTAATGCGTCGTCATCCTGACATTCGTTTACTACGTCAATCGGGCGACATTGCGAAAACGGTAGTGTTACAAAAGCAAATTTTGGAAAACATGTGGAAGCAGCTTAAAGTCGGCGGCACCTTGCTTTACATCACTTGCTCGATTTTAAAAGCTGAAAATGAACAGCAAATAGTTGAGTTTTTTGCTAATCATGCAGATGCTCAAGAAGTCAAAATTGAGGCAGACTGGGGTATGGAACAGATCCATGGCCGTCAACTTTTCCCAAAAGTCGGTTATGGTGATGGTTTCTATTATTGCCGTATAGTAAAAACGGCCTAAATCAATAAACACCTTTTTAGATGTAAACAATCATAAAAAATGCCCGATGATTTCATCGGGCATTTTTTTCGTCATTCTAAATTTAATCTTCAGCTTCGTCAGGATTTTTCACCAAATGAATCGTCGCTAAAAGTAAACCACCCCATAGCAAAACAATTGATAAAATCATCATGATCATTGCAGATGTATTCATATTAATTCTCCTCTGGACCTTTGTCTTTACACAAGCTTAATAGAACAGAACCCAATACAAAGAAGGCCAATACCGAACCACCCACCAACCAAAGTGTCGTTGCAGGATAACCGCCATAACCTTCAGTTGCGACAGCCTTAATCGTCAATACAAGTGCAACCAATAATGAAATTGGGGTGATCACGGTCAATAAGAAATTCCAACCTTGACCCAACTTGATACTTGAGTATTGATTTGCATGCTCTTGTAATTGTTTCATCAATGGACGATGGAACCACGACACCAAAATAATAGAGAGTAAACCACCACCCACGATCCCAATGTTATTGGCAAAGTAGTCAATGATATCAACAAAAGTAATGGCACTTTGTGTAGAGAATAAAAGTGTAGATACGATTGCTGAACCGCCCGCAACAATCGTTACAGCTTTATTTTTTGACCAACCCAATTTGTCTTGAAACGCTGCAATTGGCACTTGCAAGATACTCACCATAGAGGTAATCCCTGCAACCACCAACGAAGCAAAGAACAAGAAGCCAAACAAATCACCGCCTGCCCCCATACTCGAAATGATTTTCGGGAAGGCAATAAAGGCTAAACCAATACCACCAGATACTACTTCTTTTACAGGTACACCTGAACTTTGTGCCATGAAACCAAGTGCTGCAAAGACGCCAATACCCGCTAAGATTTCAAATGATGAGTTGGCTAATGCAACGACTACACCTGAACCGGTTAAGTTGGTTTTTGCTTTTAAGTAAGACGCATAGGTCAACATGATCCCGAAACCAATCGATAACGAGAAGAAGATATGACCAAAGGCTGCTAACCATACTTTATAGTCGGTCATCGCTTCCCAGTTTGGCGTAAAGAATGCATTTAAGCCTTCTGCCGCACCCGGTAGACGCAATGCTTGAATGACTAAAATGCTAAATAACACGATCAATAACGGCATAAAAATTTTATTGGCAAGTTCTACACCACGACGTACACCGCCATAGAGAATGAACATCACCACAGCCCAAACAATGACTAAACCAACAAATAAAGTCGGAACAAAACCAAATGTTAAGCCATCACCATTTTGTAGATAGGTTTTAAAGAAAAAGCTTTCCGTATCTGAGCCCCATTGTTGTCCAATGGCGTAATACATGTAACTACCGGCCCATGACAATACGCTGGCATAGTAGATCCCGATGATGAGTGTCACCATCACTTGCCACCAGCCTAATGCCTCACTGTTCATAAGTTTTTTATATGCAGTTGGCGGTGCTTTTCGGAATTTATGCCCCACTGCATAATCTAAGAACAATAAAGGCAAACCCGCTGCAAAAATTGCAATTAAATAGGGAATTAAAAATGCACCGCCACCATTTTCATACGCCACGTAAGGGAAACGCCAAATGTTTCCCAAACCTACAGCGGAACCAATAGCGGCAATGATAAATCCTGATCGTGCCGACCAGATTTCACGATTATCTGACATAGAACACCTAAACCTCAGGCATCTTTAACTGCTGCTTGTTATGGTTATATCGCGAGCAAAAAAAGAACCATAAAAATAAAATTCTGGGTGTTTGATCTGGTGAGATACCTTGTGAGCGTCTATACCAAATTGCAAACAGAAAAATCACATGCGCATTTTGGTTAAAAACACCACAAATAACTTTCCCTTTGTATGAATTAACAATACTCACTTTTTTTAAGTTTTTCTGTAATTTCTACGGCAAATATTCCATTTTTATAATGTGTTTAGGCTTAAATGTTCATTTAATCAGCTTATTTTTCATACAATTTAAGTTATTAATAATATAACTTTTAGGAATATTTTATTTCCAATTAAATTTTTAAAGTTATTTCACTCGATAATGTCCGGTAATTTGATAGGCATGCAAAAGATCTTCTTCCTGTGTGCCCTCTCCTATATTATGGATGATCAGCGGAACCCCGCTACCTTTCATTTTACGATCTGAAACCACGCCGATATGCACTAAACCACGTCCTAAGTCCCAAGTGACAATATCTCCTGCCAAATACTGCTTATCTTTGACAACAAAGCCCTGACGTTGCATCCAAGTTTGAATATTGGGAACACGCCGATGATCAATATTTTTATCAGTACTTTTTAAGCCCCATTTTTGTGGATACTGCTTAAAATTGGCTTTCATATCTTCATGAATGGCTTTTTGTAAATCAATCCCTTGCTGTCGTAATGCACGAATTACCACGTCGGTACAAACACCCTTGATTAAAGGGACATCTCCCATTGGATAACGCAGTGCAGTATACGCAGGATCATAATATAAGGTTTTCCCAATTTGACTGCGTGCATCCGTCACCATTTGAGTGGCGTTAAAGGCAAAGACAGCCATATTCACGGTCATCAAACTGACCAATAATAAAATTCGTTTCATTTTTCTTATTCACTTTAGATTTTTTGAAATGATTCAAAAACTGGGCTTCGAACAGATCCATACTGAACCAAGCCCAAGTTTAAACTGCTACAGTTTTATCGCCAATACGCGTTCTTCTTGCATATCTCGAATGGCAGACTGAATCCCTTCACGACCTAAGCCAGAATCTTTTACGCCACCATATGGCATGTTATCAACACGGAAAGATGGAATGTCATTAATAATCACTCCACCGACCTCTAAGTGATTCCACGCATACAACATTTTATTCAAATTTTGCGTATAGATGCCCGCCTGTAAACCAAAACGGCTGCTATTAATTTTGGCGATACCTTTTTCAAAGTTTTTGTATTTCTCTAAAATCGCTACAGGGCCAAAGATTTCATCTTTATACACTTCTAGCGATTTATCGACATTTTCTAATAAAATTGGATCGAGCAAAGCCCCCTGATGTTCACCACGAACCAAAGCTTTAGCTCCTTTTTTGACTGCTTTATCGACCCATTTATGCACGCGTGTTGCTTCTGCTTCCTTAATCATTGGACCGACCATGGTGCTTTCCAACTGTGGATCATCCGCTTTAAGCTGCTTCATTCTCGCCACGAGTTTTTTCTTCACATCGGCATAGATATCGGCATGCACCAAGATGCGTTGAACACTAATACACACCTGCCCTGCATGGTTATACGCCCCACCGACTAAGCGTTCAATAAATGCCGCTGAAATTTCAGTATCAGGCTCAACCAATACAGCAGCGTTGCCACCGAGTTCCAAAGTCACTTTTTTACGCCCCGCACGCGCTTTCATATCCCAGCCGACAACATCGGAACCGGTAAAGCTGAGCAGTTTAAATCGGTCATCTGTTACCAAGACATCTGCATGTTCACGTGGACAAGGTAAAACTGAAAAAGCACCTTTAGGTAAATCCGTTTCTGCCAAAACTTCCGCAATTTTTAAAGCTGAAATAGGCGTCAAACTTGCAGGCTTCAAAACAAATGGACAGCCTGCGGCAATGGCAGGTGCAATTTTATGCGCAGTCAGATTGATCGGAAAATTAAACGGGCTGATCAAGGATACAGGGCCTATCGGCACATGTTTGACCATGCCTTGATAGCCAGATGCCGCTGCAGTAACCGCCAATGGGATCATGCGACCATCATCCATCTGTGTGACAGCATCGGCAGCAATTTGAAAGGTATTAATTAAACGTTCAACTTCAGCAGCTGCGGCTTTACACGGTTTTCCACCTTCCGCAATTAAAATTTCAGTCAATTCTGCACGCATTTCATTAAAACGTTTAACACAGTGCAGTAAGATTTTTTGTTTTTGAAAAGGTTCCAATGCCGCCATTGCAGCGCTAGATTTAACCGCTGAATCAATGGCTTTTTCAATGGTTGCAGCATCTGCGAGTGCAACGCGTGCATATACGTCTTGGGTATATTTTTGATCCACTTCTAACCACTGATCGGTAGTCAATGCTTTACCTGCAACATAGAGCGGATAGTCTTTTATATCTTGTACGGCTTTGGACATGACGATATTTCCATGATCTTGAGACATTATTGATAAATGTGAATAAATCTATGCCCTCTATCATGCGCTGACTGAGCACAGAGTTCACTATATTTAAGTAACAAAATGAACCACAAGCCTCAAACTTGATTACTTATACGCCCTGAACTTCATCCCCTATTTTCAGATCTCTGCTTGCACTGAAAACCGTATGATCGAGTCTCTATATAACGATGAAATTAAATTAGAAAAGCTATTTAAAATATTAAATCTCATTATTTATCAATTTTTTAATAAATCATTCAACCTAAATTCAATGATAAGAATTATGAGTACAACATAAAAAAAGCCCATCAAATGACGGGCTTTTTAAATCTATGTTTTAGCTATACGAACGCTGTGTTTTCACTGAAGTCTTATTCACATTTTCTAAAGCGGCAACCTCTTCATCCGTTTGCGCTTTGCGAATAAAGAACACTGCAATCGCTGCGATGACTACTGGAATTCCCACAGCCATAAAATTAATTTGATGTGGCAATTCTTGTGATAATAAATAGCCTATCAGAATAGGGCCAACAATCGCACCTGTACGACCGACTGCAGATGCCCATCCAATACCTGTCGAACGTACAGACAACGGATAGTACTGTGCAACATAGCTATACAGCAAGATTTGCGAACCAATTGCCGATGCACCTGCGACAGCAACCAAAAGATAGATCACAGGCTGTGGTGAATTAAAGCCGAGTAAAGATAGTGCCACAGCACCTGCAAGACATAATGTAATGATCACCGGTTTTAAGTGGAATTTGTCCGCTAAAATACCGCCGCCAATCGTACCAATTACGGCACCAATATTCATCGCCAATAGGAAGGTCAAACTGCTACCTAATGAATAACCTGCGGCCATCATTAGTTTTGGTAACCAACTGCCTAATGCATAAAGCGTTAATAGACACATAAAGAAACACAGCCAAAACAACATCGTACTTACGCCACGACCTTGCTTATACAACGCTTTAACAGATGTTCCACCCGGAACCGCAACTTCAGTCAGTTCCAGTTGAGTATTTGCAGTCACGGTTTGTTCAGGTGCAATGGTTTGAATCATACGACGTGCTTCATCATGACGATTCACCTTCACCAAAAATGTGAGCGATTCAGGTAAAAATTTCCAAGCAAATGGCAACAGTAACAGTGGAATACCCGCAATGAAGAACATGATTTGCCAGCCATAATCCGCAGTAAACCATGAACCAAAGAGAGCCGCCATGATGCCACCCATTGCATAACCACTGAACATAGTGGTCACTAAAGTACTGCGTAGATGCTTAGGTGCATATTCAGATGTCAATGCCACAAGGTTCGGTAATACCCCACCAATGCCAAGTCCAGCAATAAAACGTAACGCGCCAAATTCCGTTGGATTTGATGCAAAACCGCCTAAAAATGTGAATGTACTGAATAAAAATACACAAATCATGATAACTTTTTTACGGCCAATCCTATCAGCCAAAGTACCAAACATCATGGCACCAAACATCATCCCTGCAAGTGCTGTACTCGCTAGCATACCTGCCTGAACAGCTGTTAATCCCCAATCTTTCATCAATAAAGGCAGCGCAACACCATTGATCGCTAAGTCGTAACCATCAAATAAAATAAGAATTAGACACCACATCATGATGCTAAAATGCGATTTTGTGAACTTAGCGTTATCGACAACGCTATTCACATTCATTGTGCTTGTAGACATTGAACCTCACCTCCAATTGTGAGTTTTATTTTTCGCTACAATGCCGTTTTTGACTGTAAATTGTCCAAAATTACAAAGGTATAGACCCATACCTTTCAGATATATCCATGTTGTTTGGGAATAAAATGTCATAAAAACTTAGATATTTTTGAAATATTTATACATAAAAAAATCGATGGACTGCGGGTCTAGTTTTAATAATGATTAATTATCAATGTGTTATTAGAAGCTAAACCACAATCAGACGATAGATTATTTGATATGAAAATTGTCAGAATAAAACTCAAATTTTATAGAAAAAAATCGCAGTTCTACGATCTAAGTCGTAGATTTCTAAATCATAAGTCATCAGCCATCACTTAAGTCGATAATTAGGCATTTAAACTGTTGTTTTAGCTGACTTACATTCAGGTTTTCCGACATTTTTAAGCTGAGAATTCCTTCAATTGATGATTTTTAAATGCGTTTATTGTCTAATAATCATCCATGTTTAAATAATTCAAGCCACAATCTATCAATATTTTTATCATCTCCCTGTTTTATGCTTCTGCTTATCTTCTTTTCCCCTTTTCTCCACACATAAAAAAACACCCCCTGCACTAGTCAGGGGGTGTTTCGAATAATGAGCTGGCGATGACTTACTCTCACATGGGTAACCCCACACTACCATCAGCGCTAAGAGGTTTCACTTCTGAGTTCGGGAAGGGATCAGGTGGTTCACTCTTGCTAT
>NZ_VOYW01000102.1:0-1082 GCF_013420085.1 Acinetobacter sp. YH12027 | reverse complement strand
TAAGTTGACAAAAATAACTAATCATGCGAAAAAGTTTTTTTAGTTAACAGATGTTCACACATGCCTCGAATTGTTTCTGTACCACTTAGTTTAGAACAGCGAGAACGACTCATTTTTCTGGCCAAGCATGCAAAACATTGGCGTGAAAGACAACGTGCCCAAACTATTCTCTGGCTTTCTGAAGGTAAAAGTGTTGCGGAAGTTGCCACTCTACAAGAACGTATCCCAGAAACCATAAGGCTACAACGCCGACGTTGGGAATTGTATGAGTTTGAATCGATTAAAGAAGGTCATCGCTCAGGTCGGCCCAATACATTGATCTCAGACTATCAGGCGAAAATCCTAGATTGGGTCAATACAAGTCCACTCAATGCAGAACAAATCCGAGTCAAACTACATGAAGAATACGAAGTGTCCGTGTCTGTTGAAACCATTCGTAAGTTTTTACGTGATTCAGGTATGGTCTTCAAGCGTACCCGTCATAGCTTGAAAAAAAAGAGATCCGATTGCATTTGAACAAGCAACACAGCAGATTGAAAAATTACGAGAGCAAGCGGCACGTGGTGAAATTATATTAGGTTATGTTGATGAAACAGGGTTTTCATCTACACCTGATAACCGCTATGCGTGGACAAAGATAGGTGATGTTTATGCGGTTGATGCAATAAGATTAAAACGAGTTAATGTCATGGGGTGTTTGCTTTCAACGGGGAAACTGGTGACAAGTTGTTTACAAGAGTCAGTTACAAGCACTTGGTTTTATGCCTATTTAACTGGAATAGCTCAACAAGTAAAACAGACTTATAACCTTCCATTGGTTCTTATTGTTGATAATGCCTCGATTCATAGAAGTAAAAAGATGGCTGATTACAGAGAGCTACTTAAAAGTAACTTTTCGACGAATTTGTATTTTATTCCTGCTTATAGCCCTGAGTTAAATCGAATCGAGATGGTATGGAAGCAGATGAAATATTATTGGCGAGACTTTCAAGTCATGACAGCTGATAAAATAGAGCAATGGGTGGAGAGAGTATCAAACCAATTCGGAAAAGAATACATGTTTACTTTTTAATGACAGCTTA
>NZ_VOYW01000101.1:0-1118 GCF_013420085.1 Acinetobacter sp. YH12027 | reverse complement strand
TTAATTACTAGCAACGAATTGCTCAGCGAAAATATTCTCCGCTTTAACCCCTAACTCTAATAAACGAGTAGTTGCAGCATTAATCATCGGCTGTGGACCGCAAAGATAAGCAACTGTGTTGGAATCAGTTATATCAGCTTCACTCAAGGCACTCACCGGACTTCCGGCATGATGGCCCTCTTGGGCTCCTCGATCTACACAGATTCTTGCTTCTAAAGTCGGTAACCACTGGCTTCTTAACGCAATGTCATCTAGGCAAAATAGCGCTTCAGGAACGGCACAGCCGAAATTGAGTAGCATTTTAGGTTTGACACCCCTACCGTGACGTAAGGTATCGATGATTGATAAAATCGGGGCTAAACCGGTACCTCCAGCAATAAAGATATGCTTGGCCTGCTTATGTTCTTCCCTCAAGAAAAATGAGCCGTAGGGACCTGATAGCGTTAATACATCATCGATCTTGGCATGTTCTGTCAAATACGTGGACATCTGCCCACCCGGGATTAGACGGATGAGAAACTCAAGCTCAGGAACTGTTTGGTTGATACTTGATGGGGAGTAACTGCGCACTGCTCCAATGCCAGGAATGCTGATCTGCATAAATTGACCTGGGCGAAATTGCAGATGATAGCCTTCTGCTAACTCTAATTTTAACCGTACTGCATTTGCACCTAGATGTTCGATGGAGTTGATAAAGGCTTTGACTTCTTGTGCACTGATCGCGCCAATGTCACTGCTATAATCCAAATCAAAGCTACAATCTGCATCGGCTTTTGAAATACATAATAGACGGCTGCCTAGATTGTATTCACTTGAAAGCAGTGTTGAACTTTTACCGTCAAGCGTACTTGCATGACCATCTTTTAAGCTACAAATACAGCTGGAACAACTACCTGAACGACATTGATATAACAATGGGATATCGTTTTCTAGGGCAGCATCAAGGATGCTAGTATTGGGCTGAACTTGAAATTCTTTGGTTACACCATCTGAAAAGTTCAAGGTAACTTTATGCGTGATGGTATTGCAGTCAGAATGATTTGCTTCACTTCCAGTATCGGATGTAGCAGCCATGTTGTCATGACTCTGGCTATCTTCAAGAATATTAGGGTTATGAA
>NZ_VOYW01000100.1:0-1119 GCF_013420085.1 Acinetobacter sp. YH12027 | reverse complement strand
ATATACAATAGCCTTGCGCAAAGACGAGGAGGATGAAGATTGGGCACCATTTTATTTTACAGCTATAGATGAGTACGAAAGATGTATGCAGTTGATAGGACTGTGTTATCTATTACACAGAAGAGACCTATTACCACGTATTGCAGCGATGCAAGACAAAATTTACCATGAGCAAACAGAACAATTAGATACGCTGTATGAGGACTTTTTATCATTTAAGTTGATGGATAGATATGATGTAGATCAATGGTTTTTTGATAATCCATATCGCCCATTAATTTTTAGTAAATATAGAGATACTAAAAAAGAGAGTATTCAAGATATACAGGAATATTTGAAATTATGGTATCCCGCATTTGAAAGTGCTCCATGGTATGACTTACATAAAATGGAAAATGGAGGTTATTTTGGCTATTGGGCTATAGAAGCTGCTGCTTACGTTTATCTGTTAGATTTAGATGATAGCGAAATAACACATATGATTTATCCAAAAGATTTGGTTAAATTTGCCCGAGAATTTGTACCTTCCGAAAATGATATAAGTAACCCATGTGCAAAAACGCTAAGAAGCGAAGCAGGACAAATTTGCCCTAAAACAGGTGAATGGTATAGTACTGCGAATAACATGGAAAAACGTCATTTTAAACAGGGTGATGTTATGCCTGAGATTAAAGATAACCCTTGGGGTTTAACGATTTGGTATCTGACTGAATAAGTAGATGCCATTCGGGGCATTTTGAAATGGATGCGAATGTATATTGGCAGTTTGCTGGTGATAAATAGGATAAATTTTCCTTTTGGTTATTCGTTTCTAATGGATAATATTTTTAATTTTCTTTGATTATTATTTTTAATTAAATAAATTAAAACCCAATATTTTTTAAAGGATAATGATGAAAGTTTTAAAAACGAATTTAATGTTTATTATGCTTTCAGCAATGAGTTTAATAGGGGGCAGAGTAAAACTTGAAGTGCGACATAAACCACCTAATTAATAGATCTCTTGCGAAAGTAAAAACCACCTCAATCTAAGTTTCATGAGATATCAGAACTTAAACCGTTTTTCAGATTCTGAATTTAAACGCTTGGTTGGCGTACCTCGACCAGTTTTTACCGAAA
>NZ_VOYW01000099.1:0-1269 GCF_013420085.1 Acinetobacter sp. YH12027 | reverse complement strand
CACTGCTGTCCCATAGTTTGCTTTAAATAAAAAAACCTGAGTCCTAACAGTTAAAATATGAGTGCAAACAAACACTTTAACGACCAGGATTCAGGTTTTGTCACATCAGAATACCGTATTTCATGAGCTAATTAAACCTGTTGTGCGACAGGATTTTGAACAACTTGCTAAAGTGCACCATGTTGGACAGAAATTTAGAGCGGCTTCCCGGTGGGATCAGTTTATTGCCATATTGATGTCTCAATTCTCTTGTAGGCAAAGTCTGAGAGATATTCAATCCAATTTGGAGTGCCAACAGGAAAAGCTAAGTCATCTCGGAGCAAAGTCTATTCCCCGAAGCACGCTGGCACGAATCAATGAGCAGCAGCCTGCTGCCTTGTATCAACAGCTATTTTACAAGTTGCTTAAATACTATGACCACTCAAAAGTCGCTCATAAATTTCGCTTTAAGAATCCCTTGTATTCCTTGGATGCCAGTCATATTGACCTGTCGCTTTCCTTATGTGAATGGGCCAAAGTTCACGACTCAAAAGCCAGCATGAAACTCAGTATAGGATTGAATCACAGCAATGATATTCCTGAGTTTGTTGCAGTTGAAAATGGCAAAGAAAATGACATGGTACAAGGCCGCAAATTCCAGTTTCCTGCTGGCAGCATTGTAGTTTTTGATAAAGGCTATGTCGATTACCAATGGTATGCAAATCTGACTGCTCAAAACATTGGATTTGTCACACGTTTTAGGCCTAAATCTGTGTATCAGGTGATCCAGCAACATCCAGTGCTTGAATCCAAAGGTATTCTAAAAGATGAAACCATTCAGCTGAATAGCGCACATGCCCTAAAAAGAAAAGCCCCAGTGTTAAGAAGAATTGAATATAGAGATCAGCAAAGTGGCAAGCACTTTAGCTTTCTCAGCAATAACTTTCATTTAGCCGCCTCCACCATTGCGGCGATTTATAAAGATCGTTGGAAAGTTGAGCTGTTCTTTAAGGCGATTAAGCAGAATCTCAAATTAAAAGCGTTTCTAGACCGCAGCAGGAACGCAATTCAGACACAAATCTGGATTGCGATGATCGCCTATTTATTGGTGAGTTTCGCTCAACATTTAGGAAAAACAGGTTGGACAGTTCAACGTTTACTCAGAATAATTCAAGTGAATTTGTTTGAAAGAAGAACTTTAAAAGCTTTATTTTCACCCGATAAAATACCCATAAAACAAGAGGAAGCTCAAATGAGCTTCCTCTTGTGAAAAATTGTGGGACAGCAGTG
>NZ_VOYW01000098.1:0-1313 GCF_013420085.1 Acinetobacter sp. YH12027 | reverse complement strand
AACCTTCAAAATTCTTGCTGAGCGATATCGCAATCGAGGCAAAAGACTAGCATTAAGATTCAATCTAATTGCTGGAATTTATAACTTGGAGCTGAGTGAAAAATGACTTATGAAAGAAATCTAATATAAGGAATATAACTTGCATCATAACCATAAGATGTTGTCGTCAACACATAAGTTTTTGTTGAATGAGTATTACACCCGGCGAATTCAAACATGAGGTGCGACAGTTTCAAAAGCCTTATGATAATCAACAAGCTGAGCAAATTTCTCTAATGGTGTAAGCCAATCTAACGCTTTTCTAGGGCGAGTATTCAGTGACATGGCAACTTGATTTAAATAATGCTGATCTACCTGGTTTAAATCAATCCCTTTAGGTAAATATTGCCTAATTAAACCATTCATATTTTCGCATGTGCCTTTCTGCCATGGCGAATGTGGGTCACAGAAATATACATCTATGCCTAAATCTTCTTCGAGGATTTTATGTTCTGACATCTCACGTCCACGGTCATAGGTCAATGTTTTACGCAGTTCTGCGGGTAAATATTTCAGAGCTTCAGTTAAAGCCTTGCGCACTGATTCTGCCTTTGCATCAGGTAATGTTGCCAAGATACAGAGCCGTGTATTTCGTTCAATAAGTGTTGCTATCGAACTTTTATTGTCTTTACCTTTAATTAAATCGGCTTCCCAATGACCCGGTATTTTTCTTTCTTGAACTTCGGTTGGGCGCTCATGAATAGTTTTAATATCCTGTAATATAGAATCTTTTTTAGGTTCACCGTTAGCTTTTCGCTTTTTATTTTCATGACGCAGACAGGATAGTAAGTCTTTTTTCAGCTCACCCTTTGGTAATGCTCGTATCGTTGAATAAATCGTTGTATGGCTTACATTCATTGTTTGATCCAAATCAGGAAATCTCTTTAAACGCTTTGCTATTTGCTGAGGAGACCATAAACAACGGATCGCTTCAACAATAAATTTCCAGAGGATTGAATCGATTTTGAGTTTTCTGTGACCACGTCTACGTCTAGCGAAGGTGTTATCAGAAGCATATTGAGCTTGATAAACGTCATTGATGCTATTTCTTTTAAGCTCACGATAGATCGTACTAGGATGTCTTTTAATGAGTTCAGCAAATTTTCTGGGTGAAAAGCCTTCTTTTCTTGACTCAAGCATTAATGCAGTAAGTTGACAAAAATAACTAATCATGCGAAAAAGTTTTTTTAGTTAACAGATGTTCACACATGCCTCGAATTGTTTCTGTACCACTTAGTTTAGAACAGCGAGAACGACTCATTTTTCTGGCCAAG
>NZ_VOYW01000097.1:0-1370 GCF_013420085.1 Acinetobacter sp. YH12027 | reverse complement strand
CATAGGTATCTACACAAATCCCAAGTTTTGGGTTAAATTGAAGAGCATGCTCTTCAATTTAATATCTCCCATCTTGATACACGTCTCGTCAGACGATACAACGCCCTCGTAAAGCTTAATATGAATCCTCTTGCTTCACTTGCCCCTGCAATTAAGGAAATGGCCTCTGCCCAGAAGTCCAGTTTTGCAACCACCCAGGCAGTTTGGCGATTTCTCAATAATGAAAAAGTCTCTTTCAAGCAATTGAATGAGCCAATACAGCGACTTGCATTTGAACAGATTGATCAATCCTCTCACCCTTATGCGCTGATTATTCATGATTGGTCTCAACTGCAATATGTGAAACATAACAATAAAACTCAGCGTCTTCAAAGAACCCATCAATATGATTCAGGCTATGAACTGCAAAGCAGTCTACTGGTTGATGCGGCATCGGGGCTTCCCATTGCACCATTGGCTCAAACGCTATCTGACGCATCAGGCTGTTATTCCACATTCAGTGAACAATACAGCGAGCGAAAAACCCATTTGGATTCACTCGCAGAACAAATCAAAACGATCGAACAGTATCCGGTTGAGAAAACAAAAGTTCATATCATTGATCGTGAAGGTGACTCAATTGCCCATCTAAGAGCGATGAGCAAGAATCGCTTCAAATGGCTGATTCGGGCCAAAGAAGGTCATCGAGTTGAGTATCACGGTCAGACATACAAAGTTGGCGAGATTGCAGAAAAGATAGAAACGCATTCAATCAAAAATATTTCTTACAAAGGCAATCAGCATACTTTACATGTGGGTGAGACCCATATACGCATAACACGCGCAGCAAAACCAAAGCAGAAAGATAGCTCAGGGAAGCGGGTTGCTCCTGAGCAGGGAGATGCTGTCGATGCAAGGCTGGTTGTTTCTGTCGTTAAGGATTGTGACGGTAAAATTGTGGCGAGATGGTGTTTGCTGAGTAATGTTGCAATGGATATAGATACAGCAGAATTGAGTACATGGTATTACTGGCGCTGGACAATTGAGTGTTATTTTAAATTGCTTAAGCAGGCAGGACATGACGTTGAGGCATGGCTACAAACGACACCTCAAGCAATCCTGAGAAGGCTACTGATCAGTAGTATGGCTTGTGTGCTGACATGGCGAGTACAGCGTGGTACAGATGAGCAGAATATAAGAATTCGGGCATTTCTCACCCGAATTTCAGGTAGGCAACAGAAAAGGGGAAAATTAGAAAGTGCCCCTGCCATACTGGCAGGGCTTTCAATACTATTGAACACTCTTCAGTTGTTGTCAGAGTATTCGTCTGATGAGCTGAATGCGATTGCTCAGATCGCATTCAATTTATAAAAAATGTGTAGATACCTATG
>NZ_VOYW01000096.1:0-1384 GCF_013420085.1 Acinetobacter sp. YH12027 | reverse complement strand
GTCAGTTAAGCAAATTTTAGTAAAATGTAGTAAAAATGAGTGTATGTGAATACGCTCATTTTTTTATGTCTTTATCTGAACATTTAGAATCCACTCTTGAACATTCTCTCCCATCACTCAACCATTTTTGTGAACTTATTGATTTAAATTGGATTGAAACAAGCCTGCATCAAACAGGTAAGGCATCAATCAGAAGGAGAAAATTACCTGCTGAGCATGTGGTTTGGCTTGTTATTGGGCTTGCCTTGTTTCGAAATCAACCCATCAGCTATGTTGTAGAGCAATTAAACCTCGTGTTTGGTACAACAGAATATTGTGTTCCTAGTGCAGCAGTCCAAGCACGACAACGTTTAGGACAAGAGCCTTTAAGTACCTTATTCTCTCTGCTCAGCCAAGCATGGTTTGATGAAACACAGCAACAATATTCAAGCTTTCAAGGACTTAGTATATGTGCTGTTGATGGGGTGGTTTGGTCTATGCCGCTGACCGAAGAGAACTTTAATCATTTTGGCTCATCTAAAGGTAAAACTGCTGTAGCACCTTACCCACAAGTGAGAGCCACGTGCCTAGTCAATACCAATACCCATGAAATCATAGATGCCCAAATAGGCAGTATGGATCAGGGTGAACTCACATTAGCAAATCAATTATCTCCACCAGCACAAAGTATTACATTATTTGATCGAGCTTATTTCTCTGCTGATTTTCTAATAGGGTGGCAAACACGTGCAGAATCAAGTCATTGGCTGATGCGAGCAAAAGATAATTTACGTTATGAAATTATTAAACGGAATTCCCCACATGATTTTCATATCAGGATGCCAATATCACCTAGAGCCAAGAAGCTTAACCCAACGTTAGGGGATTATTGGGAGGCACGTTTGATTGAAGTTGAGCAGGCAGGAAAAATCAGACGTTACATTACTTCATTATTAGATTCAAAGACATACCCACTTATAGCCTTGGCAAAGTTATATGCTCAGCGTTGGGAAATTGAAATGTGTTACCGAGAAATTAAAAGCAATTTGCAGAAAGGTAAGCTCTTAAGAAGCAAGCAACCAGACTTAATTTATCAAGAATTATGGGGTGTCTTGATTGCCTATAATGTTCTGAGACGACAAATGAAACATATGGCTCAACGAGCTAAAGTAAGTCCTTTGAGAATCAGTTTTCATATTGCATCTATTGCCCTTCTTAATTTACTCAGATTCGACTCTTTGGCTTCTGCAGGTAATCTCCCCAAACATCTGGAAAGTTTAATGGAGAAATCTAATCGGTATGTTATACCTGAGAGAAGAGTGAGGAGTTATCCAAGGGTTGTAAAAGGAAAACCTCAAAAATACCCAAGAAAAAGCCAGTCAATCTCTTAACTGACTGGCATTAC
>NZ_VOYW01000095.1:0-1505 GCF_013420085.1 Acinetobacter sp. YH12027 | reverse complement strand
GCCAGGCCTCAGCATTTTATTATGGTGATCCCCTGGGCGAAATGCGCCTGGTAAGCAGAGTTTTTGAAACGTAAGGCCTTTGAATAAGACAAAAGGCTGCCTCATCGCTAACTTTGCAACAGTGCCGAATTTAGCGCGGTCGCTAAACATTTCGGCACCACCCAGGTGCTGCACGATATCAATCTGAAAATTGATGCCGGTGAATACCGGCTGGCTGCCGACGATCCGGATGAGGAGAACACCCTCGCCACGGCAGTTTTCACCCTCGATGCCAACCACGTCAGGTGGCAAATTTTCGACATTAACCGCGACGATGCTAAATTTCAGGGAGAAGTGCGTGGGTGAGATAGCCGGTCGTCAGTCATAAAGGGCAGGGTAGTACCGTTGGCCCGGCGTTCGATAGTACCGTCCGGATACTGCCAGATATCGGCGTCCAGGGAGATGTCCTGAAGCGCGGTGTCCGGAATTTCAGGTTTGTGTCTCTACAAAGACTAACTATCAGAAAAACTCATCGAGCATCAAATGAAACTGCAATTTATTCATATCAGGATTATCAATACCATATTTTTGAAAAAGCCGTTTCTGTAATGAAGGAGAAAACTCACCGAGGCAGTTCCATAGGATGGCAAGATCCTGGTATCGGTCTGCGATTCCGACTCGTCCAACATCAATACAACCTATTAATTTCCCCTCGTCAAAAATAAGGTTATCAAGTGAGAAATCACCATGAGTGACGACTGAATCCGGTGAGAATGGCAAAAGCTTATGCATTTCTTTCCAGACTTGTTCAACAGGCCAGCCATTACGCTCGTCATCAAAATCACTAGCATCAACCAAACCGTTATTCATTCGTGATTGCGCCTGAGCGAGACGAAATACGCGATCGCTGTTAAAAGGACAATTACAAACAGGAATCGAATGCAACCGGCGCAGGAACACTGCCAGCGCATCAACAATATTTTCACCTGAATCAGGATATTCTTCTAATACCTGGAATGCTGTTTTCCCGGGGATCGCAGTGGTGAGTAACCATGCATCATCAGGAGTACGGATAAAATGCTTGATGGTCGGAAGAGGCATAAATGCCGTCAGCCAGTTTAGTCTGACCATCTCATCTGTAACATCATTGGCAACGCTACCTTTGCCATGTTTCAGAAACAACTCTGGCGCATTGGGCTTCCCATACAATCGATAGATTGTCGCACCTGATTGCCCGACATTATCGCGAGCCCATCTATACCCATATAAATCAGCATCCAGGTTGGAATTTAATCGCGGCCTCGAGCAAGACGTTTCCCGTTGAATATGGCTCATAACACCCCTTGTATTACTGTTTATGTAAGCAGACAGTTTTATTGTTCATGATGATATATTTTTATCGGCACTGTTGCAAATAGTCGGTGGTGATAAACTTATCATCCCCTTTTGCTGATGGAGCTGCACATGAACCCATTCAAAGGCCGGCATTTTCAGCGTGACATCATTCTGTGGGCCGTACGCTGGTA
>NZ_VOYW01000094.1:0-1664 GCF_013420085.1 Acinetobacter sp. YH12027 | reverse complement strand
TGGAAGCAGATGAAATATTATTGGCGAGACTTTCAAGTCATGACAGCTGATAAAATAGAGCAATGGGTGGAGAGAGTATCAAACCAATTCGGAAAAGAATACATGTTTACTTTTTAATGACAGCTTATAATCATAAAAATAGTAAACTTAGCCATTTTTATAGCGTTATTTATATTAAAAATAGATGTAAAACGAATATTTAATAATAACTTATTCACATATTTCTATCTTTATTTATTCAATTGTATTGCTAAAAATAAACCAATCATCAAGATAACAGCAATAAAGCTCGTCAACCCAATCCAACCAGAAATTTCCCAAACCAAACCACTACTACTACCCAAAATACTAGAACCTAAGTAATAGCAAAATAAATATAAAGATGAACCTACGGCACGGTATTGCAGGGATTGAACTGATACCCAACTACTTGCCGTGGAATGCGCTGCAAAAAAAG
Organism: Acinetobacter sp. YH12027; assembly: GCF_013420085.1. NCBI lineage: Bacteria > Pseudomonadati > Pseudomonadota > Gammaproteobacteria > Moraxellales > Moraxellaceae > Acinetobacter > Acinetobacter sp. YH12027. The sequence continues at coordinate 1,207 of NZ_VOYW01000094.1, read as the reverse complement.
CAAAAGTGAATACAATCAGCCCCAAAATGACTGACCAAAATGCCGGAATGAGCATGATCAACAGCCCGAACAACATCATGAGCAGCATCGAAGGTAAAACTTTTACCCGGCCAAAGCGTTTCCCCCAACTTGCAGCCCGAGGTGAACTATATATTCCTGCCAAATATGCTATGGAGATTAGTCCAATCCATGTTTGAGAAAGTTGATAAGGTTCTTCTAATAGGTGGTAGCTCATATAGTTAAATATAGAGACAAAACATCCCATGAGGATAAAGCCTTGAAGGAATAAAATTCTCAGCTTTGGATCTGCTAAATTTTTAACGAAAGATTCATAAAATCGGTTGAAACGAATGGGATAAGCTTGAAAATGTTGAGATGCTGGAAGTAATAAAAAGAATGCTGTGGCTATACATAGGTTAATGATGCCGATAATCATCATGGCATTTTGCCAACTAATATAATCAATCAATACCCCAGCAATGAGACGACCACCCATTCCTCCAATCGCAGTACCCGATATATACAGGCCCATTGCAAAGCCTATATCTTTTTGCTCAATTTCTTCACCTATATAAGTCATTGCAACTGCAGCAACACCGCTAACACTTAATCCGATCAGCACGCGATTCAATAAAAATATTTTCCAAAGTGGAAATATAGAACTAATGATTGAAAGTGACGCTGCCAAAAATAAAGCGGTGACCATCACAGGCTTACGACCGAATCGATCTGAAATCAAACCAGTGAATAGCAGCCCAATCGCTAAGGCAATGGTAGAAAAAGATAAAGGAAAGCTGCTATGTGTCGGACTGACATGAAAGAAATTCGCAAAGATGGGCATCATCGGTTGTACACAATACAACGATGAAAAAATTGCGAAGCCTGCTAAAAATAAAGAAAATAAAATGGCAAGAAATGGCCGTGTGCCATATTCAATATAAGGAGAATTTGAGGCTAAATCAGACATGAGCTTTCCATCAATGACACGGATAGTATACGCCTTTCAGTCTTTAATTTATAAATCACATGAAATGAATGATGAATTCTTTCTTTTTTTCTCATTACTTCTTTTTCTTTTCCTCACGCATAAAAAAACACCCCCTGAGATATCAGGGGGTGTTTCGAATAATGAGCTGGCGATGACTTACTCTCACATGGGTAACCCCACACTACCATCAGCGCTAAGAGGTTTCACTTCTGAGTTCGG